>CAZAVR010000577.1:0-2911 GCA_964488435.1 uncultured Cytophagales bacterium
AAAGGTTAATGAGTAGGTTGTACAAAGCTGTCCTGGACCGGATGCCCTTCTCCGGGATGATGAATCCGGGCCTGAAGGCGTAAGCATCCCTGAACCCCTTGGCAAGTACGTAATTCTCTGCCCTTCCTTTCACCCTGGCCCACATCACTCTCCCTTTTTCAGTACTATCGGTAGAACTTCCTGATACATAATTAAAAACCATATCCGGACTTTCTTCGAAAAGCACGTCCGCAAATACCTTGACAATATCGAAGGTTATTTTTGTATATGTTTTTTCGTCCAGTCCCAGTACCGAAACTCCCATACAAAAGAAGCAACCGTCGTACCCTCCAAGCCGGCTCCTGTATGCGCCTATCTCCGTCAGATCCGGAAGTAATATCTCCTGAAGCTTGGGAGGGTTTTCTCCTGAAGCAGTCCGACTGATGCTAAGCACTTCGGTGATCTGAGAACTTGCCAGACACTCCAGCAATACACCTCTTCCTACCATGCCTGTGGCACCTGTAATAATTACTCTGTAACTCATGACAGGTATTGTTAAGATGTTTGTAAACGCAAACCCTCCAAAGAAAATCCCATAGAAGCGCTGGAATCAAACTTTATTTAAAAGACAAGAACTATCTAATAGCTTCCTCCTGCGCCGCCGCCGCCGCCACTTCCACCGCCAAAGCCTCCAAAACCGCCACCACCGAAACCTCCTCCAAAGCCCCCGCCTCCCCAGTCACCATTTGAATGACCGGAGCCCGAGAAAGTAGAATATGGCCAGAACACCGGTCCGGAATTTCGAAAACCACGGCCGCCTTTTCCCCCTCCACGGTTCCTGGTGATAAAAATCAGGATCAGAATGAAGATAAAGAGAAAAATCACAAACGGTATTGGGTTTCCGTCCTCACTCTCTTTCGGCTCGGCTTTGTACTCGCCGCTTGCATACTTAAAAATGGCTTCCACCCCCTTATCCAATCCCCTGTAGTACATTCCGTTTTTAAAATCGGGAATGATGATCTGGGAAATGATCCGTTTCGCGATCACGTCGGGAATCACCCCCTCCATCCCATAACCGGTGGCTATAAAAACTTTTCGATCGTCGGGAGCCCATAGTAAAACGATCCCGTTGTCTTTGCCTTGTTCTCCAACGCCCCACGAGCGAAGAATTTTAAAAGCGTACTCGTCAATTGTATAAGGCTGAGTGGTAGGAACAGTAACGATCGTTACCTGGGATGAAGTGGAGTCATTATAGGCAACCAGCTTTTGTTCCAAAGCCTGCACCTCCGTAGTATTGAGCTGCTTGGCAAAGTCATTGACAAGACGCGGCGGATCCTGCGGCGCCGGGATCTCCTGAGCGCTTGCTACGCCGCACAGGACAAATACCAGAAAAAAATATTTAAAAAAGAATCTCTTCATTGGCTTCAATTACCCAAAAACGATGTCGTTGGGAAGCTCATTTATATCATCCGATTGAAAGGGGAAGTACTTCTTAAGCTGAACACCCGCCTCTTTGATTCCTGAACAAAACCCCTCCGAAAATTCACCTCTTACAAAGTGAAAAGCCAGCAAATCTTTGGTGCTGTTCCAAAAGTCCTGAGTTGTCTTCTCAAAAATGCCTTTGTCGCCCAGTACCGCAAATTTATGATCATCATAGGCCAGATAAAAGAGTACAGCATTACGCTCACGGGTATTCTGAAGGCCCAGACGATCAAATATAAACTGCGCTCTTTCCAGGGCATTCTCTTCGGGACACTCCCTTTCAATATATACCCTGATCTCTCCGGAAGTCTCTTTCTCAGCTTCCTCGATGGCTGCGACAATACTTCTCTGCTGCCCCTCGCTCAGGAAATCATCCGCGTTTTCCATAATAAGCTTTTACGAAAACGGGGACGAGCCATGCCGTCCCACGCCCGGAATCTATTAAAACTGAACTGTAGGAGCTGTCTGAGCTGATTCTGTAGCTTCAAAATATCCCTTTTGAGCGAACCCGAAAACACCGGCAAAAAGATTGGTCGGGAAGGTACGCACCTCCTGATTATACCCTTTCACAACAGTATTAAAGTCATTTCTTGCCACTGTGATGCGATTCTCCGTCCCCTCAAGCTGGGCCTGGAGGTCAAGAAAGTTTTGATTCGCCTTTAACTGCGGATATTGTTCAACTGATACGAGAAGCCTCGACAAGCTGCCGCTCAACTGGTCCTGCGCGGCCTGAAATTTCTGGATGTTTTCCGGCGTGAGCTGGTCGGCATTAATGGTGGTAGAAGTCGCCTTCGACCGCGCTTCTATCACTGCCTGCAATGTACTTTTCTCAAATTCGGCGGCCCCCTTCACGGTGTTCACAAGATTGGGAATCAGATCTCCCCTTCGCTGATACTGACTCTGTACTTTGGACCAGGCCTCTTTTACCGCCTCATCCTGCTTTACGAGTCCGTTATATTTGCCGCATCCTACAAACCCAAGGATGATCGCAACCGCAACAATAGCAATAAGTCCTTTTGACATGTTCGTTTCTTTTTTAATGTTGTTTATCTATTCAAATTTGATCAAATCTAAACATTTCCGGCATTTTTTATCTACCAACGGTGATTTGATTTTAAGAACCCCTGTAAATGCCAGATAAGTGGCAACAGCAATGCTCTGCTTTACCTGCCGACTCCGGCATAATAATTCCAGGCCCCCCAGCTACAGCAGACATCATAATCTATCAGCAGGCTTTCAAAATAAGAGGCTCCCCAAATCCAGGCCACCTCCAGCTCCTCAGCAAGGTAAACAGCTGCTACCTCCCTGGCCCCCGACGGAATCCATCCCGTGGCGTTCAAGTCCTTCATGGCCTGATCAACCGCCTCTTTTCCGGTGTTTCCACTGGCCCAATTCTCAAAAACAGCACGATCCCTTCGCCAGCTCCTGTTCACATCCTGCCTTATCCCCG
>CAZAVR010000578.1:0-2911 GCA_964488435.1 uncultured Cytophagales bacterium
AATTCCTCCCGGGAACCACATGTGAAAGCGGTTCATCATTTTGTTCATTTCGGCCGACCATGCTGGGTTTTACTGCGGAGTATCTTCCGCGCACCGGTGCTTTCGGTCTGTCTATTGTGGGGGGAATGGGGATGTTCTCAACCTCTATTTTCCAACCGGTGATCGGAAGCTGGCTGGACGGACACAGAGCGGAATATAATGTTGAAAGTCTGGCCGGGGCGGCAAAGGATGCCGCTGAACTGGCAGCAGGACAGGCGACCTTACAAAATATGGTTTTGTTCCCGGCTATTGCCCTGCTGGCTTTCGTAGTCTTGTATTTCTGGGTGAAGAACAAGCCGCGCTATGAGGCAGCCTGATCCGGTTTTCTTTCGGGTGAAGAACTAAAAAAAGGGGGTTTTACCTGAAAATGCAGGTAGTAAACCCCCTTTTTTTATGAAATGCTGAAATTTGTTATTAAAAATTAGTCAAAAATTATTTTTTACAATATTAATCTTTAGATTTGTCCAAAATAATAAATTCAATATTCTAATGGCAGAAGGTACCGTTAAATTTTTCAATGATTCCAAAGGTTTTGGATTCATCACTCCGTCCGATGGAGGAAAAGACATTTTTGTTCACGTTTCAGGTCTTACTGAAGACATCCGTGAAAACGACAACGTGTCTTACGACGTAGAAAATGGCAGAAAAGGATTAAACGCAGTTAACGTAAAAGTTATCTAATCTTATTCATATAGGTTCATTTGGAAGGGCATGCGCGGGGCGCATGCCCTTTTTTGCTGTTTCTGAGCGTGATTAATGTTTTTTCAGGTGCCCCCGGGATATCTTGTATTGCCTGCAAAAGAAAACCCTTCGATCGCTATGAGCCGAAGGGTTTTGTGTGCTTTTGTTAGTTTGAACAGCAGTTGAAACACAAACCGTGTTTC
Organism: uncultured Cytophagales bacterium; assembly: GCA_964488435.1. Lineage (GTDB taxonomy): Bacteria > Bacteroidota > Bacteroidia > Cytophagales > Spirosomataceae > JBEBSO01. The sequence continues at coordinate 924 of CAZAVR010000578.1, forward strand.
AACTGTTCCCTTAATTCACCGTCCTGAATACGCGGCTCCATCTGATTTTGTTAAAGAAGCTGGTAGGATTCGGGTCTATGGACATCCATACAAAAACAGCTTTACCCAATACATGATCTTTGGGTACCATGCCCCAGAATCTGGAATCCGCAGATCTGTGGCGATTGTCTCCCACCATGAAAAAGTAATCCTGCTTGAAAGTGTACTTGTCGATCACTTTGCCTTCGATCGATAATTTGTCGTTCTCAATCTTTACATCACTATTGCCTTCATAGTATTGAATGGCTTCGCCGTAGAGCGCAAGGTTTTGGGGAGTAAGTTCTATCGTAGCGCCTTCTTTAGGAAGTGTAAGCGGCCCGTAGTTGTCTTCGTTCCATTGGATAAGCGGTGAGCCCGGGTACAGGTTGCTCTCCTTGATATGAGCCGGTTTGATCACCTCCTTCACATCTTTAATAAACTCATACTGCTCTTTCAGTCTTGATGCAATAACGGGTGTGGTATAGATGGTGTATTTATAGGCTGGTGCACTTGCTGTCGTAGTGTCGCTGTATACATCCATGTAGCTGTTGAAATCCCAAATGCCGTTCTCCCTGAAAACCTTTGTTTCATTGATCAGGGTATTAGAGGTTACCACATATTCGTTTTGAATTCTTACCGGATTTATCTCAGGCTTTCCGTTGATATATACCTGTCCCTGGCGTAATTCTATCTGGTCTCCGGCGATGGCGACGCAACGTTTGATGTAATAGACACGTAAATCTATCGGATGCGCCTGAAGATCCGGCAACACCCTGCTGTACTTTTCAACCAGTCCGGCTTGTTCCACCGGCAGATTGAACACCACGGCATCACCGCGTTTCACATCCGAAAACCCAGGCAAGCGAAACTGGGGAAGTTGTATCCAGTCAAGATAAGACGGAATCTTTGTTCCCCATATATATTGATGCGTCAGAGGAACCTGAAGCGGGGTCTTAGGCGTGCGTGTTCCATAATGCAGTTTACTTACGAAAAGATAATCACCAACCAACAGACTATTTTCCATGGATGGAGTAGGGATAACAAACGCCTCAAAAAATAACCATCTTATCAGAGTGGCTGCAACAACTGCGAATACAATGGAATCGAGCCATTCTCTGGCAGCCGATTTTCTTTTCGTGGAAGAAGGTTGTTTACTCATTTTTTGCACTGGTTTGGTTACTTTATGTATTGTTTTTTAATTAACCGGACAAATATAATCCGATAGATGATTATATTGCTTTTCAGGAAATATTTTCCAGCAGGTCATCCATTCCGAAAATTCCCTGCTTGCCGACAATCCATTCTGCGGCAACCACAGCACCCAAAGCAAAACCCTTGCGGCCGTGAGCAATGTGGCCAATCTCGATAGTGTCAATATCGGACGAATACCGTACTACGTGTGTTCCGGGGACCTCGCCGATTCTTTCAGACTCGATGCCTATATAGCCATCCTTTTCGTCCGGGTGGAGTACCCATCCTTTGAGATCAGGGTTTTCCGACATGATTCCTTCTGCGATGGTGATGGCTGTGCCACTGGGCGCATCTTTTTTGTGAATATGATGTATTTCGGTCATACTGGCTTCGTAACCTTGTCCCTGCACAAGTCTGGCCAGAAAGCGGTTGAGCCGGAAGAACAGGTTTACCCCAATACTGTAGTTCGACGCATAGAAGAATGCCCCCTTGTTTTCGGCGCATAGTTGCTCTATGCTGGCGCGGTGCTCCAGCCATCCGGTGGTGCCACTGACCACGGGCAGTCCATTCTGGATACAGGATCTTATGTTTTGATAGGCTGATTCCGGTGCGCTGAATTCGATGGCTACATCAGCAAAGCCCTCCGGTAGCGTGTCCAGTTCATCCCGGTTTTGGATATCGATTTTTCCGGCAATGGTATGACCTCTGTCGAGAGCGATCTGCTCTATGGCTTTACCCATCTTACCGTATCCTACAAGTAGTATTTTCACAATTTTTTT
>CAZAVR010000579.1:0-2890 GCA_964488435.1 uncultured Cytophagales bacterium
TGGGGATACAAAGTTGAAAGCAACCTTGCAGAACCCGGTTTTATAGTACTTAAAGGTGTAACCAAAAACGAACTCACCGTCCAGACAAGAAAGTGGTTGCCAACAGGAAACGCTATCCCCGGCACGAAAATAAAAATAGTCACAGCACCGCTTTACATTCCCGGCAAGCGTTATACTCTGGTCGACTATAACCGAAACACCCGGACCGTTTCATATACAACAAGCGATACCTCCGGACGGATAAGTTTTGACGTGGATCACCACGATCACACTATATCCATCAGCGAAAGCGAGGCTAATGCCGGAATCGCCTTTCAGAAACACACTTTTAACGGCAAAGGACGGTTCCTGGAGACCGGGAAAGAAGGCACACTTAAAATTAGTCTTTTCAACCTATCTAACCTGCCCAGGAAAGGCCTCCGTGTAGAACTAGCGACCAATCGCCCGGAAGTCACCATCCTTAACCATACCATCGAAAGCGAAACATTGCCTGCATCATCCGGCAAGACCCTGAACGGCAGTTTTCGCATCAGTGTAAAAAATGCGCCGCCGGCTGACGGCTCCCCGAACGAAATAAAATTTAAACTGAAGGTAACCGACCCTTCCGGCCGTATCTGGGAGGAAGATTTCGAAGCACCGGTTTTTTATGACGTGGCTGAATTCGACGATATTGGAATAGATGATGGCGATAGCGAAGTTTTCGGAAGCGGAAATGGAAACAACATAGCCGAACCCGGCGAAACTATCGCTATATACCAGGTAAGCAACAGAACCCGACTCTATCATGACGACCCGTTTGTGATCAATGAAAAATTGATCGATGAATTGCAACCTGACAAATGGGGAGATGGTTACGCCTTGTCATCGGTGGTGCAGATCTCAAAAGACTGCCCTCCGGGACATAGGATTCGCTTCCTGGCAAGTTACGAGAACAAAACCTGGAAAACAATCAACAGAAAAGTCACGTGGGGATATTTCTATGTGACCGTCGGCGAAAAGAAGTAGTTGAAATTACCGAAGCAGCTATATGCGTTGTCTTGCCTTCCCTCTTTTCGTTTGTATTTTTATGGGCTGCAGTCCGGTTCAACCTCCATCTCACAATCATGCCGGCCCCTCTCAGCCTACCATATTCCTGCCGGGAGTAATGGTAACCATGCGGGACGGAGTACGTTTATCGGCTAATATTTACAAACCGGCCGGCGGCGGCACCCACCCCGTTATTCTTCGCCGGACTCCCTATGGATCAGGAGACAGCGCCAATGCCGACGGATTATTTTTTGCACGCAACGGTTATATTTTCATTTCGCAGGATACGCGTGGGAGATATGGCTCGGAGGGTATATTCGATGCCTTCCGCTACGAAAAGCAAGACGGAGAGGACATGCACCGCTGGATCGCGCAACAAACCTGGTTCAACGGACAACTCGCAACGCAGGGAGGATCTTATGTAGGATTTAGCCAGTGGATGCCTGCACCCACCAGTAAACACCTGAAGGCAATGTTCACCTGGGTCAGTTTTTCGAGTCTTTATGAAGCGCTTTATCACCAGGGTGCTTTCTATCTCGACTTTGCTGCCAACTGGAGCAGGGATATGACCCGCCCTTACCAGGTTACCTCCGGCTTACCCATGGACAGCCTCCTGCGCAGCCGCCCCGCCATCGCACACGACAGCCTATGGGGATGGAGAACGCCTTTTTTAAGGGACTGGATACTTCACCCCGAAAAAGACGACTTCTGGAACAAGACACAAATAGACAACGCCCACCGCCCTATTGCGGCATCGGTATATTGCCTGGGTGGATGGTTCGACCTGTTTCTAAAAAGTACGATTCAGGACTACCTCAAACTCACCTCCATAAAAAAAAGAAAAAACCAGCGCCATAAACTGGTGATCGGGCCCTGGCAACATGTACCTGGCCAAATGAAAGCCGGAGCACTGGACTTCGGAAGTGAAGCGCTCATCGACCTCAGGCAGCTTCAGCTTGAATGGTTTGATACGGCGCTAAAACGAAAGGCATTTGCCGACACACTGCCCCCGGTCCGCATTTTCGTCATGGGCAAAAATGAATGGCGTTACGAAAACGAATGGCCCCTGGCCAGAACCAGGTACACCCCCTATTTCTTAGGAAGTACATCTGGCGCTAATTCCTCTGCGGGAGACGGAACCCTCGGCGAGAAAGAGACCTCCATCCATGCGGGCCAGGACAGCTATATTTACAACCCCGATCAACCTGTGTACATGCCGCACACCACAGGACCTTACGATCAGTCCGAAGTTGAAAAAAGGTCCGACGTGCTCGTGTATACAACGCCCGTACTGGAGAAAGATACGGAAGTAACAGGCCCGGTGAAAATGATCCTGTACGCAACAACCGACGCCTTATCAACCGATTTCACTGCAAAACTTATCGACCTTCATCCGGATGGAAAAGCACTGCGCATCTGTGAAGGTATTACACGCATGGCCATGAATGGAAATAAAGCAAGTCCGTTGCAGGCAAAACCTGCACGCCACGAAATAGACCTTTGGGCTACCAGCAATGTTTTTAAGAAAGGTCATCGGATCCGGCTGGAAATATCAAGCAGCAACTACCCCAGGTATCACCCAAACACCAATACCGGCGATCCGCTCTCTGTTGCCACCCGGACAAAGAAAGCGAACCAGACCATACATCACGGCCGCTTGTTTCCCTCCCATCTTCTGCTTCCGGTCATAGAATAGTGTAAAAGTCCGGAAGTTTAAAGAGTTCAGGAGTTCGGAACAACTATAAAACTACATAACTAATTTTCAAAACTTACCTTTTCGGCAAACCTTCAAAACCTGTTCCATGAAAACCCCATCAGAACTCACACGCAGAAGCTTCCTCCTTTCCTCGGGGCTGGCGCTTTC
>CAZAVR010000580.1:0-2868 GCA_964488435.1 uncultured Cytophagales bacterium
TGTACTCGGGTTCGACAGATTCCCAGGCCATTGTTCTCAGCCTTTCCGGCGTGAGTGCATCGGGATTTATGGGAAGTCCTTCCTGCAACAAATAAGGATTTTTACTTACTTTTCTGAATGGACTGTGATGTTCAGGAAGCGCCGCAAGGATGAGAGGAAGTTCGGATGATTTGGAGAATTTTTCATAGACTGCCTGTGCTACGACCCTGAAGAATCGTTCGGCATCTTTGTCCACTTCATCTTTTTTGGAGCCATGCCCATGGTGCATGCTAGTGCTTTCACCTCCAACTCCCCCATAGGAAGCTACCGTAGTATGCTTTTCTGTAAGTTCGTCGCCCAGGGCATCCTGTATGGTTTTAGGGATATCTTCATCCAGGGGTATCTCAGAAATCGAGTGCCTGTTTCCTTCGAAAAAACGGATTTCATGCAGGCTGAGGCCCAGAATCTGAAACCGATCTTCAGTTTGCAGGTATTTGCGTATAGGCTTTATGTGAAAGCTTTCGGCCACTATGGCCAGTTCCTCTACAGGAAGAGGCATGCGAACTATCTCAAAAATCCCTTCAGTACTGAAAATAGCCAATCCATCAAGGTTATAGTTCCAGAAATCCCTGTCTTCTCTCAAGCCTTCGAATGGCAGTAGAAATTGCTTTACTTCGCTGGAGATATACTTCTGAAGTAAGGAATGCTCCAATTGCCTGATCAGATTCTGATACCGGATAGGGTCTTGAGCGCTATCTGGGTGTGTTCTGTGTGTCGGCATGTATATCGACAGACACGGACTTTGATGAACGGATGATAGTTTTCGGACTAATTCTCTGTTGGGTAGCTTCATGATTTTGCAATTTTGGTTGAGTTATGTGGTATCAGATAACATAATCATACCAAGAGACCGGTCAAAGCGACAGAGTTCAGTGAGTTAGATAGTTCAAGGAGTTCAGTGAGTTCGGTAGTTCAAGAGTTCAGGGAGTTCGGAAGGAGTTCAAAAAGTTCTATGGTTCGAAATAGTTGGAGAGAGGGGCCAAAAGTTGGAAATTTTTTAACTCTGGAGCTCTGGAACTGAAATAACTCTGGAACTCTGGGGCGACGCCAATAATTCCCGAAGCACCAACTCTAGAACTCTATTAACTCCTGTACAAAGCTCATAAGTTCGCGAATCACAACTTAACAACTTTCACGGCTTGGCCTCATAATATTCACCGCCACAGGTAGGCTGCTCCGGATCGAAGATCTCGAGTGTTTTAAACATAAGTCTTGCGATTTGCTGATGTCCTGTCTGGTTGGGATGCAGCGCATCGTTGAGCCATTGCTTGTAGACGTGGTTCATGTAGCGTTTGTGCCGGTCCGTCCAGTACTGAAAGTTGTCTACGAGGATGGTCTGCCCGGCCTCCGCTACCTGGCGAACGGCTACGGCATAATCGGGGAGTGTTTTTCGGGCGCCTGCGTTTTCCAGGACGATAGGGTTGGGGGTATGGAGTATGGGTACCGCTTTTAAGTCGCGTATCTTCTTTACAAAAGTTGTGAGCAGCTCTGTAAATACCGGAACAGAGAGATCTGCGTAGGAACAGTCATTCGTTCCAATCATGATCGAGACGACTGAAGGTTCAAATTTGCTTATTCTCCATTCAAAATCGGCCAGAATGAGCTTGATCGTCTGCCCGCTGATCCCCGTATTGATGACCCAGTCGCGGGTCCGCCCCATTTCCCAGCGCATTCTCTCCTCGAATATTTCAGGGTAAGACCGATAACCCATGGTATGTTTCGCGCCGTGCGTAATACTGTCGCCGGTGAAAAGCCATACGTTGGGATCTTTCTTCTTCAGAAGTTCTTTGATCACTTCCAGGTCCGGTACTTTGCTTATTTCGGGAAAGGAAAGATCTTCCGCCATAGCGGCAGCCGGAAGCAATGTAACCGGCAGGCCGGCACTCAGCATTTTTAGGAATGATCTTCTCTGAAGGGACGAAGCTATGCGCATGATAAGAGCTTGTATTTTTTGAAGGGAATTCAGAAGGTTACTTGCCAGGATACCAAATGATCATCGGATCGGGTCCAAGGCCTGTTTTGATGACGTCGACGACCTCCAATTTGGTCAGATCCACCACATGTACGCCGTCAGAGACCGGTTTATGGGCCTCTGTTTTTTCGATACCTCCCGTCTCGATTTCAGCTTTCTGCGCATCCTCGCAGCCGATAAAAGCGAATCGCTCGTCGGGAGAAAACTCAATTCCTATGGCATAGCTGCCCACAGGAATCCGTTTGATCTCTTTTTTTGTATGGGTATCAAGTACAGTGAACTGGCCGTCTTTGGTCCAGTTGGCGATGAGTGCGTGTGAGCCGTCTTTGGTGAAACGAATGCGTACCGGCATTCCTTCGCAACGGATGGTTTCTTCCGGCTGCCAGGTTTTCGCATTTATGATAGTAATGGTTCCACCTGTTTGATTTAGTGCCCAGAGCTTTTGATTGTCCGGCGTGAACGCTAAACCTTCCACTCCCTTGCCTGCCGGAATCTGGCCCGCCATCTTTCCTGTTTGCCTGTCGAGAACCGAGATGTTTTCGGAGGCAATATTGGAGGTGAGCAGGTACTTGCCATCCGGCGATACGTACACCATGTGGGATATTTGTCCGAATGTCGGTATGTTTCTTACAACTTTATTGGTTTTGGTGTCTACTTCCACTACATAGCCTGATTGACCTGCCGTAAAATACGCGAGCTTGCCGTCAGGCGCCATAGCTGCGCCATGAATACGTCCGAAGTCTCCGGTTGAGATCGTGGTTATTTGTTTTTTTGCATGTAGATCTATGACCGAAATCGTGTTGCCCGGAGGCGCATAATTGGACAGATACGCAAATTTCTGATCAGGTGTTACTGTG
>CAZAVR010000581.1:0-2868 GCA_964488435.1 uncultured Cytophagales bacterium
GCCCTCTTGGTAAGCGCCCTTACCCTGGCCAAAAGTTCTTTGAATTCAAAGGGTTTGACGAGGTAGTCGTCTGCACCGGCATCAAAGCCTGTTACCTTGTCGTCGGTGGTGCCCAGCGCGGTGAGCATAAGGACAGGGGTATTGGAGTCGAAGGTGCGCAACTGACGACAGAGTTCAATACCGTTTATACCCGGTATGATAATATCACTGATAACCAGCTGATAGGTGTTGCGCCTGGCCAGTTGCAGGCCAATACTTCCGTCGTAGGCTACATCGACTTCATAGCCATTCTCTTCCAGCCCCTGTTTCAGTGATTGCAGGGTTTTGGGTTCGTCTTCGATGAGCAGCAGTTTCATGACCGGTGGATTAGTGGACTTTTCTTAAATGAGTAACGCCTTGCCCGCTTTTCAGGGCAGGAACAGTTCCTGGATGTCTTTCCAGGTGTTCGCCCGCCTGGAATGGTTTTCCTTCAGATTGTGCGGAGCGGAAAAAAGAATACCGTCGCCTTTAAACGCCCTGATATTGTACATATTGTCGTCGATAAGGAAATCGGTATGCAGGATACTTTTGTCACCACAAAAAATACGGTGCGTCCACGGAATAAAAGGAAAGTAAAGGTCCAGCCAGTCGAATTTATCCCGGAATGAATTATTGAATTCCATGGCTGCCGAAGCCACAAAAATCTCGTAATATTTGCTTAAGGCCGATACGGTTTCCACGGCATCTTCCTTTACCTCTATGGATGCGAAAAAGCCCGGGCGGTTGAGTATTTTGGTAAGACGTTCCATTTGTTTGTATTGAAGCAGCTCCTCAAACGAATGTTGGAAAAAGTCTTCCCGGCTATGCCTGGTATTAAATTCATTTAAGACGATATCTACCAGTTTCTCGTGGGTATTGGCCAGTACATCGTCCATGTCAAGGGCAATTTTCTGCATGGGTCAGTAGGAAGTTTCAGGATCAAAGTTTTCCAGGTTGTCCGACACACGTTTTACAAATCGACCTCCCAGCGACCCATCCACCACCCGGTGGTCATAGGAATGGGAGATAAACATCAGCTGGCGTATGCCCAGCAGATCGCCTTGCGGAGTTTCGATCACGGCGGGCTTCTTCTGGATGGCACCGAATGCCATAATAGCCACCTGTGGCTGCATGATGATAGGGGTTCCCATTACGTTTCCGAATGAACCGATGTTTGAAACGGTAAATGTTCCGCCGGTCACATCTTCGGCTTTGAGTCTGTTTTCACGAGCCAGACGCGCCAGTTCGTTCACTTTTTTGCTAAGTCCGGGGAGATCATAGCGATCAGCATGATGAATAACAGGAACAATGAGGTTTCCATCCGGTAACGCGACGGCAAGCCCTATGTTTATGTCTTTTTTTATCAGTATTTTGTCTCCCTCAACGGAAACATTAATCAAAGGGAAATCTTTGATAGCTTTGACTACTGCCTGGATAAGCAGCGGTGTAAAAGTGATTCCTTCCCCATGTTTTTTTCGGTATAGCTCCTTTATTTTCTCCCGCCACAGGACGATCGTCGTCATATCGGTTTCCACAAAAGACGTTACATGGGCTGAAATTTGCCGCGATTCGATCATTCTTTGAGAAATGATTTTGCGCATTCTGTCCATTTGCATGATTTCTACCTGCCCTTGCGACGTAGCAGAAACCACAGGAGCACCGGATGGCCGGCCAGAATCCAGCTTGTTGCTAAGATAGGCCGCCAGGTCGGATTTGGTGATTCTGTTTTCGGCTCCCGTGCCTTTTATGGAGGCAAGCTCGTCAGCGCTGAGCCCCTCTTCCCTGGCTATACTGAGTACCAAAGGGGAGTAGAATCCGTTGTTATTATCGTTGGCGCCTGACGCAGGAGGACTGGCTTTGGGACGGCTGCTGATGGTTTGGCTGATGGTGCTGATCTCTTCCTCCAGCATCTGCGATACTTTTTCCTGGCTAAGGTTACCGTGGTCTGTGTCAGGTACTGAATCGGCTCCTTCGGTTTCTATCTGTGCGATGGGTGCGCCTATCTGTATGACCTCTCCTTCAGTCACGAGCCACTTGTGTAGTACGCCGCGTAGAGAAGAAGGTACTTCTGTATCTACCTTATCTGTAGCCACTTCGATGATGGAGTCGTCCATTTCGATTATATCCCCCTGTTTTTTGAGGAGGTTCAAAACGGTGCATTCCATGATGCTTTCCCCCATCTGAGGCATGATGATATCAACTATTTTCACTTTTTTGGGTTTTGGTTAAAGATATAGAGTGTAATGGTTTGATGTGCCCGGTCTGACAGGCCGCTATTTTATTAGTTCTTTCCGAAGCAGATTGAGTGCATGCATGGACGCTTGTTCAATATTGACTTCCCGGAACGGGCTTAATTTTAAAAGTGAGGTAACTGTCCTTTGTTCGGAGCTGGCGGCAATCCATACGGTGCCGACAGGTTTTGTCTCCGTGCCGCCTGCAGGGCCGGCAATACCGGTAGTGGCCAGCGCAAAAGTAGTACCCATGAGGCGGCGGGCGCCTTCGGCCATCTCCGTCACTGTTTGCTCGCTGACTGCTCCAAAACTTTCAATGGTTTCTTTTCTGACACCCAGTACATTGATTTTTATATCGTTAGCATAACTCACGACGGATCCCAGATAGTAGGCCGATGAGCCTGGTATGTTGGTGATCTTGTGCGCCAGAAATCCCCCCGTGCAACTCTCGGCGGTAGCCAGGGTTGCATGCCGGGCCATCAGGAGACGTCCGATGGTGTCTTCTATCTCGTCCTCCCCGAAGCCATAGACATAAGGCTGAATGACGGGCATGATTTTCGAGGTTTCTTCATCGAGTTGAAGCTGAAGTGTCGTTTCGTCTATCGATGTACCGGCGAGT
>CAZAVR010000582.1:0-225 GCA_964488435.1 uncultured Cytophagales bacterium
TTCCTGCGACTCCATAACTTGCCCGAAACTTCAGTTCATTTATTGCTGTAATGCTTTTCATAAACTCCTCTTCTGAAACCCTCCAACCCACAGAAGCAGCCGGAAAAAGCCCCCACCGGTTATCGGCACCAAAACGGGAACTACCATCTCTCCGGAGACTCGCCGACAGAAGGTACTTTCCTTCCCAGGAGGCATTCACCCTTCCCAAAAACGACATGAGATTCC
>CAZAVR010000582.1:235-2864 GCA_964488435.1 uncultured Cytophagales bacterium
AAGAAGTTCCCGAACTCAGAATGGTGCCCATGTTCAGCGTGGTAATCTCGTCGTCCGGGAAGCCCGTCTTCGAAAGACTGGCATTCACCAGTTTGTCCTCCTGGTAAGTAAAACCTGCCAGTACATTCATACTCAACTTCTCCCGGTTAAGGTTGTAAGTCAGCGTATTCTCCGTCAGATAGTTCGCCCTGGAAGCCGTCGAAAAGGTACCGACGTGTCCGACGCCTCGGTTGATATCGTCCGGTTTGAAGTATTGGGTAACATCCGATATGTAGTCCGTACCGAAAGACGTCCTGAATTGAAGGTTCTTCACAATATCCACTGTAGAATAAATATTGGCCCTCACATTCCGACTGTTGATCTTGTTGGTGAGCTGTGTTGCCAATGCGATGGGATTCAGGTAAAAAGCTGCATGATAAGGGTAGTATCCTCCCGACTGCGTCTGCTGGTTCAATCCTACAATGGGCGCCACCCTGGCCGACCGGCTTACTGGCCCCTGGTTGCTGTCACCATCCGACTCGTCCCGGTCCATTGAAGTCGCCGAAAGATTCAGCCCCATGTTTACCCTGCTGCTTAGCTTGGTTTCCACGTTGGCTCTGAAAGCCAGGCGCCTGTAGTCGGAGCCCCGAATAATCCCCATCTGATTAAAATAATTTCCGGACACATAGTATTTCACATTCTCGTTAGCTCCGGAAGCGGAGAGCTGATAGTTCTGAACGGGCGCTGATCTGGAAATGAGTTTCTGCCAGTCGTGATCCGGAAACGATCCGGGGTCGGTAAGCCACTTCGGATCTATCCAGTAGTTGGCATTGGTCCGTTTGTCGTTGGGGTCGGTTGCTTTTCCTCCCTGCAATATCCAGGTATTGTTCCGTTCTTCGATGGCAAAATCGATGTATTCATCTCTATTCAAAACATCTACTTTGCTGAAGCGCTCCTGTATCCCGTAGTAGGTATCGAGCTGCAATACCGGCTTACCGCTTTTCCCTGATTTGGTTGTAATCAGAACCACGCCGTTAGAGCCCCGTGAACCATAGATAGATGCAGAGGCCGCGTCTTTAAGTACCTCAATAGACTCGATGTCATTCGGGTTGATGTTGTCCAGACCGGAATTAATGGGATATCCATCCACCACGTACAAAGGTGCGTTCGAATAGTTGATGGAGCCAGTCCCCCTCACTTTCACAGCTAATCCCTTTCCCGGAGCTCCGCTTACCTCCTGGACTTGTACACCGGCCAGTTTGCCTGCCATGGCATGATCCACCCGGCTCGTGGGTCTCTCTGTAAAATCCTCTGCTTTTACTTTAGATATGGCACTTGTAATTTCCGTACTTTTCTGGGTTCCATATCCTACCACCACCACTTCTCCCAGGCTCCTTGTTTCCTCTTCAAGAGCCACATTAATCTGTGAACGTGTGCCTGCTGTTTGTTCAACCGTGGTGTACCCGATGAACGAAAAGCCCAGTACTGCAGCCATGGGAACCTGAATACTGTACACCCCGTTGGCGTCTGTCATGGTACCGTTAGATGTCCCCTTTTCAATAACACTCACTCCCGGAAGAGTTCCTCCTGTCTTTGCACTTGTTACAGTTCCCCTTATGGTCACTTTCCCGCCGGTCTGTCCGTAAGTCAGCTGCGGGAATAACATCAACAAATACATCAGCCAACTGACATTCCCTCCCGGAACGCACAAATACGGGAGAAAACGATGATGTCGTCTCGATTTTTTCATAATTTTGAAGATTAGAATTTATTAGAACTTATTCGTAGGTTGTAATTGGAGGAGCTGCTCGAACAGCTCCTTTTTTATTTAAAAATGAATTAATTACCGGGCAATCAGATAAACTAAAGTTTGCTTTTCAGCACATCCATCGAAACACCGGACAGGTAGATCGCCGACTTCCCTTCATGACTGGAGTAATACGAAATCCACAATTTACCGTCTTTTACCACAAAACCGGGATAGCTGGTATCCCCTCCGGAAGGCAGTTCATACAAACGCTTAAAAATTCCTTTTTTATCGACCGAAAGTAAAACCATAGCCGTCCCTTTACGGTCACCCGGACGCTGCATATCGAGCTCACGTGTGCCCACCAGCCAGGTGTCAGCATCGAGCTGCATCAAGTTAGGACCACCCATGGTGTGATCCACAGGAACGATCGAAAACTTCTGATACGGAGCCGGAGAGGTGGCCAAAAAACCTGAAGTGGAAATCCCCCCCGCATTCCGGATCACGATCACCATGCTCTTATCGTTTTGAAACCTGATAGTAGCTTCACAGCCTTCCGGACTTGGATTAAAGTCTTCACTTACCTGATCGTAGTTAATACCATCCTGTGTTTTATAGATGACCAGCTTTCTGTTTTTGGTGTCGACTTTTCCAGTAGCTGCTTCTGTTTTACAAATATTGGCCGCCACATAACCTGTGCCGTCCTGCCAGGTCATCCTGAAGAACCAGTTGTTCCCGGGAATCCCCCGAACTCTGGTGGGCGTGGTCCATTTAGCACCATCTTCGGAAAACAATACCCGGCTGTGCCACTCCACCAGATTTTTCTCATGATAGTCCGATCCTCCGCAGGTTATCATAAGACGGCCATCCGGCATCACAGCCAATTTCGGATCCCGAAGGTCA
>CAZAVR010000583.1:0-2008 GCA_964488435.1 uncultured Cytophagales bacterium
AGGAGTAAAGAAACATTTTGAATCGATAGATGATCAATGTTTTTAGCGGGATAGAAGACGGTTTGCTTGGGGTTGCAGCTGATCCGGATTTTAAAAACAACAGATGGGTTTATTTTTATTACGCTGTAGCAGGCGACCGCTCGGTTAGTCATCTGGTTCGGTTTGAACTGAAAGGGGAGGAGTTGGTACAATCATCGAAGAAGGTATTGCTGGAAGTGCCTACTCAGCGTGTATATTGTTGTCATTCTGCCGGCCACATTACTTTTGATGTGAATGGGTTGCTCTATCTCTCTACGGGGGATAACACCAATGCCGAAGAAATAGAAGGACATAACCCCACAGACGAGCGTCCCGGCCGTGAGCTGTCGGACGATCAGGCGTCTACCGCCAATTCCATGGATTACAGGGGAAAAATATTGAGGATAAAGCCTGAACCGGATGGTACTTATTCCATTCCTGAGGGGAACCTTTTTCCTAAAGACGGGTCGGTCGGTAAGCCGGAGATTTATGTGATGGGTGTAAGAAATCCGTTTCGTATGTCTGTGGATCCTAAAACAGGGTTTTTGTATTGGGGTGACGTAGGGCCTGATACGCAAGTCCGTGCAGAAGAAGGAACACTCAGTTATGACGAAATTAACCAGGCCAGGGGGCCGGGTTTTTTTTGGCTATCCTTATTTTTTAGGAGCAAATGAGGCTTTTCCCAAGTATGATTTTGCGACCAAAAAGGAAGGGCCGCCGCAGGATCCGCAGCGTCCGGTGAATAATTCTCCGCACAATACCGGGACAAAGCAGCTTCCTCCTGCGCAACCCGCATTTATATGGTAAGGGACCTTCAAAAAGATGGCCGGAGGTGGGCAAAGGTGGGGCCAGTGCGATGGCCGGGCCTGTATACTATAGCGATCGGTACGTAAAAGCGCCTTATAAATTACCTGATTATTATAACGGAAAGCTGTTTATTTTCGAATGGATACGCAAGTGGATAATGGCTGTGACCCTGGACGAAAAAGGCAACTATGTAAGCATGGAGCCGTTTTTACCCGAGCTGAAGGTGGTAGCGCCCATTGATATGCAGATCGCTCCGGATGGAGCGGTGTACCTGCTGGCCTATGGAACGAACTGGTTTGCGAGGAATACAGACTCGGGGATTATCCGGGTAGAATATACCGAAGGTAACCGCAACCCGATAGCCGTAGCGAAGGCAAGTAAATTGTTTGGTGCAGCACCACTTACAGTAGAATTTGATTCACTGTAAAACAAGGTCATTATAATACTACACTTCGAGCGAAGTAACAAACACTTAATTATTAAAACAAATTAAAAGTGAAGTAATTTGTGATTTATATTATAAACTAATGAATTATTGATTCTATTTTTTAATAACGCGCCTGTGACTAATAACCATGTCACCACCTTGCGTGGTAAAGGTAAATAGCCTCAGAAGCTGGAAGTCAGCAGACGAGACGGGATTGTTCAGGAGTTCAAAGAGTTGGCGGGTATCGTACCGAAGAAGTTTCTTCATAAGTTCGCTGCCAACTCCAAAACTCATACACAACGCTCGAACTATAATAACTCCTGACTAACTTTGAGTCGGTGTTCTGCAAACTATTGAACTCTATAACTCGTACACAGTTACCCGACCTTCGTGGAATCCCAACTCTTGAACTAAAATAGAGCTCTTGAACCTAAAAACTATCGCTCAGAACCTTATACACTTGCGTGCACGACGGCTCTGTGCCTGCTTTCCGGCAAACCGGAACAAAGCATCCATTCCATACCACACAGATATTTCAAATGCTCCTGTATCAGGTCCGAGAGAAGAAATGTTCATATCATAACTAGCCTGAAATAGCCAGTTACCATAAGCCATACCGGCAGTTCCAATCAGCGCATCACGTCTCATGGGACCCATGGCCAGCCCACGGTACCAGATACCAAGCAACAAAGGAGAATATATCATATTAAATCCAGCGTCCACCTGACGGTTTGCGCCCTGATTTCTGAATTGCAG
>CAZAVR010000583.1:2018-2862 GCA_964488435.1 uncultured Cytophagales bacterium
GTCCAGGTCGGCTCCCAGGCTGTTTCCAAAAAACCTGGGCATATCAAAGGGAATCTTCGCACCTATCTGCGCATTGAAGCGCTGATGGCCCATCCATTCGTGGCGTGTCACGCCCATATTATGCCAGGCTCCACTCACCCAGTATGAAATATCATATTCGTACCTGGGAACAAACTCCAGGAGAGCTCCCGAGGAAAAAGAAAAGCGGTTGTGCGAAACCTGGGCAATAGAAAGTGGATCCTGAATACCCAAAAACTCTGCAACAGAAGTCATATTACCCCCATTCCACCTGTAACTCGTCCAGGCTGTCTGCAAGCCCCCGATCAAACGGACCTCCTTCTGCCCATCCAGAAAAACCATTTTGGAAATCTGTCCCGAAAGCGCGTTACTCTTCAGCACCGAGCTTTGCTGGTCATGCATAGCCTGAAATCCAAGACCTACACCCGCGTCTTCTGCATAAGTATCAAACGAAAAGGCAGAAGTTTGAAAAGGCTCTCCAAGCCTGGCCCACTGGTTACGATAATTGGCAATGAAACGAGGTGCCCCGGCATCGCCCGCCAGCGCGGGATTCGTGAAAACAGGATTTCCATAAAACTGCGAAAACTGAGGAGACTGAGCTGGTAACAATTTCGGAGCTATAACTATCAGGAAAACAAGTAGTAAAATCTGCTTCATGCCCACTATCTCACCAGATAAATATTTCCCCTCATCTTATCCGACAAGCTGTTATCTACATACAAAACCTGCGCTTCATACACATACATCCCTGCAGGCATCGGATTCCCTTTGAATGAACCATCCCAGGACTCTCCGACATGCTGACTTCCGGGCGGTACATCCCGCT
>CAZAVR010000584.1:0-2859 GCA_964488435.1 uncultured Cytophagales bacterium
GCGACCGGGGTTACACCTAACAACGATTTAAATAGAAACAGCTTCAATTTCCGCGGCACCCAGCGCCTCATAGGTAAGGTCCTTGTTGATGCCAACGTAACTTATGTAAAAAGCGACACCTACAACCCGTCCAACCAGGGCTCGTATGATGGTGGTGGTATCCTGCGCAATTTCGCTTATGGAGGAACGCGGAATTATGATACCCGCTATTGGATGAACAATTACATCAACAAAACAGCAGGCGGACGTGACGATGCGGATCCCAGTGGCCTGAACCTGGTATGGTATTCCCTGTTTGAAAACAAGCAGTTCCAGATCAATGACAATTTCCGCGGAAGTGTCGATGTCAGGGCGAGTCTGACCAATGACCTGGAATTCCAGGGTACCGCCAGTATCAACTACGTAAATGTGAATGGAGAAACAAGAACAAGGGGTGTACAGGCGGGATTTGCCAATCCAGGCTACGCTACATCTCAGCGTAATACATCTGTCGCCCGCTACCGGGGTAACTTTAATTACAACCGGAAAATCAGCGAATTTGACGTGATGTTGCAGGCAGGTGCCGAGTTGAATACCTCTATATCCAAAGCCATGTCCAGCAAAACCAATGGCGGAATCCTGCCGGATATATACAGGCTCAAAAACACCAGAGATCCCCTCACGGCGTCAGAAGAAGCTCCTAATCAAACGCAAGTGGCTTCCACTTTTTACCAGGGTAGTGTTGCCTTCCGCGATTATCTCACTTTCAACCTCTACGGACGCAACGACTGGAACTCCACATTGGTCTACAATGATGGCCACGGAAACTATGCATATTTTTATCCGGGGGCTGATATGGCCTGGATCTTCAGTGACATGTTCAAAGAGAATTTTCCGCGGATAGTTGACTTTGGAAAACTGAGGGTCTCTTACGCCGAAACAGGCAACGGAACCAACGCTTATACAGCCAATACCGGTGCCTATCAGGCAAATGGCCCCTACATTGATGCCAATGGCAATTCAGTCATCAATTATGAATACGGATCGAATACATTACCTAACCAGAACCTGCTTCCGGAGCGTACGGCAAAATTCGAAACCGGTATTGAGTTCAAACTCCTCAAAAACCGGTTGGGTGTGGATCTGACTTACTACAGCCAGGACAGCAAAAACCAGATCATCAATTTCGGCGTTCCGTCCACCTCGGGTGTCGGGGCTGCCCTGATTAATGGCGGCATGGTACGTAACCGCGGTATAGAGCTTTTACTCTACGGCACACCCGTAAAAACACGCAACTTCTCGTGGGACACCTATTTTAACTATACACGCAACCGGAATACCGTTTTGTCTCTTCCCTTCGGCCTTACCCACGTCCGGCTGGGTGGTGGTGACGGATTTGAGGCCATTGCTAAGGCAGGGGGCGAATATGGCACCATCATCGCCCCTTACGGCTACGCCAAATACCAGGCCACAGACGCCGATAACAAACCCATTGATAGTCCGCTTAACGGGAAGAGGGTCATACGCCCGGCCAGCAACAGCACCTCTTTATGGGTGCGGGCCGTCAACTATGCCCAGGGCCTCGACAAATCTCCGGTTGTGGGTTCCATAGTCCCCAAATTCCTGGGCAACTGGCGCAACTCCTTCAACTACAAAAACTTTCAGTTGACAGTTGTACTTGATGCCAAGTTCGGCGGAAGTGTATTCTCTACCACGTCCGATTTTGGCCAGTGGCTCGGAAGTATGAAAAGCACATTACCGGGGCGTACACCCGAACTGGGCGGACTCACCTATACCAATGCTAACGGTGCCGAACGAACTGACGGAATCATCTTCGACGGTGTTTACCAGAAAGGTTCCACAGTGCTTGGTCTCGACAATCAGACACACGACCTGTCGGGCATGACCCACCAGGAAGCGTATGACAAAGGATGGGTGAGGCCTACCTCTACCCTATCTTATTATGCCAACGGGCACAGCTGGGCCAACGGAATACGTGAAGATGCCATCTTTGTCTCCTCCTGGGTTTCTCTGCAAAATGTTAGCCTGAGTTACGACCTTCCCAGAAACATCGCCAGCAAATTCAAACTTAACGGACTCCGTGCAACGGTCACAGGAAACAACCTGATTTATCTTTACAACAGTGCAAAAGACGGCGTCAATCCTAATAACCTGAATGGAAGCGGTTCTGGCGATTTTATCGAAAGCTCAGGTATGCCCTATATAAGGACCACCGGTTTCAGTATCAATGGAAGTTTCTGATCCGGTCACCTTCGAATTCTAAACAGACGATAACAATGAAAAAAATAAGTATATATACCTTGCTGGCGTTCGCATTCATCCTGCCGGCAGTCGTTTCATGTGACAGAGATAACTTCGCCGAAATGAACACCAATCCGGATGCGATACTCAGTATTCCGCCGGAATACGAGCTTACCACCGGACTTCTCGCCATCAACAGAAACGCGTTGGAAAATTACTATGACTTTAACAGGGCCATCTACTACTGGGCGCAAACCTTCGTGACGGCTACGGGCAACTCTGTCAACGTCTATGAGGGTACTGGTAACCTCAATCAGCGCAATGGTAACTTTTATGGAAACGTAGGCAACAAACTCACCGATGTTATTTATATCATCGACCGGATGCAGGATCCACAAAAAAAGGCCCAGTACGTACATACGCGCGCCATTGCAGGTATATCACTGGCCTACTATGCCTGGTACAATTCGGATGTAAACGGAAGTTTAGCTTATACCGAGGGTTTCAAGGCACGTTATACCATCCCGGAGCTGATTACACCGACCGGGTCGTTCAATACTTCTTCAGCGATGGCCTTCATGCGTTCAGGTTTGCGTTTCATCAGTCTGAAAGCCATGC
>CAZAVR010000585.1:0-1726 GCA_964488435.1 uncultured Cytophagales bacterium
GGCTTCGGATGCAGGAGCCTCTGTACTGCGTAAAACAGACACTTTCAAGACGGTATATTCTAATAAAACCTTTGATTATTTTTCCTGCAGAAAGCCTGTGATTATGGGAATTGATGGGATATCGGGGGAATTGGTGGAGGAGGCAGGAGCTGGGGTGTACGTCGGAGCGGAAAATCCCCACGGATTTTCTGAAAAAGTCAGGTATTACATGAGCCATCCGGAAATTGCCAGGCGCGACGGAGAAAATGGATACCACTATGCCCGAAAAAACTTTGACAGGAAACTCCTCGCAGAGACATATATAGCCGAGCTTACTTGCCGGCTTGACCCTATATATAAATATACGAATATTTGAAATCAATTCCAAATAAATGGCTATTTACAAAACACTTACACCGCGCAAACGAGTAGCGCTGGTGGCTCATGATCATAAAAAGGAGGAGTTAATTGAATGGGCGACCGTTAACAGGGAAATACTATCCGCTCACGAGCTGTTTGCCACCGGAACCACCGGTAAGCTGATTGAAACCTCGCTGGAACAGCCCGTGATAAAATTACTGAGCGGGCCGCTCGGCGGGGATCAGCAATTGGGTGCACTGATTGCTGAGGGAAGTATTGATATTCTGATTTTTTTCTGGGATCCTCTCTCTGCACAGCCGCACGACCCTGACATTAAAGCGCTGCTTCGTTTATGTGCTGTTTGGAACATCCCCCTCGCGTGCGATAGCTCCACTGCCGATTTTATCATCAGTTCACCGCTCATGGCCAGTGAGTATCATTCCAGGCAAACGGATTATACGACCTATCTGAACAGGAAGGTTTGAACATTAAATCTTTTTTGACGGTTGAATAAGGATCAATAGAGCAATTTTTGTTTTTGCGCTGTTGTTTTGCAGATTTGCTGCGATTTTTGAAAATTATTTAGAAAGGAATCTGACATTGAAAAACATTTTTGAAGACGCGGGTGACGAAAGAATTTATAGGTATGATGCCTACAGA
Source organism: uncultured Cytophagales bacterium (assembly GCA_964488435.1). Classification (GTDB taxonomy): domain Bacteria; phylum Bacteroidota; class Bacteroidia; order Cytophagales; family Spirosomataceae; genus JBEBSO01. The sequence goes on from CAZAVR010000585.1 coordinate 1,000, forward strand.
GCTTTATTTAAGCAATTGGTGGCAGAGCAGAAAACCACCGGTCCCAAACAGTCCCCGGAATATGCCGACTATACAAGGCTGAACTGGATCAGGATGCAGCGGGTTGAGAAGACCGCGGTAATCAATGAAGAGCTGATGCGTTTGGTGGCGGAGATAAATGTTCGGCAGTTTTGGTATGTTATCACCGAAGCCTGGTGCGGGGATGCCGCTCAGTGCCTGCCCGTGTTGGCCAAATTAGCTGACATGAATCCTTTAATAGAGCTCAGAATACTTTTAAGGGACGAAAACCCACTCATCATGGACGCTTATACTACCAATGGCAGCAGATCTATCCCTAAACTGGTTGTACTGAACCTGGAGGGGAAGGAGATTTTTACCTGGGGGCCTCGTCCTGAGGGGGCTCAGGCCACTGTGGAGGAACACAACAGGCTGCGGACTAAATCGTCTCAGGCATTGGCTGAGGAGATTCAAAAATGGTACAACCACGATCAGACGGCTTCTCTGCAACGGGAAATTATGCGTTTGCTGAACAAGGGATAAGGTAAATATTTGAACTTCATTTGCCCAATTACTCCTATATTTGCCGTTTGCCGTCAAAAAGGGGCTTTGAAGCTATGCCAGCTTATTTCAAAAATATCGCCGAGGGAATTTCATCTACTTTAAAAGGGATGAGCCTCACGCTGCGTCACATTGTGGATGCACGCAGAAGGCGTAAGCCAGGGGATAT
>CAZAVR010000585.1:1736-2851 GCA_964488435.1 uncultured Cytophagales bacterium
AGACAGGGTACAGGAATGGTGACCATTCAATATCCTCAGGAGGTGATACCTATCCCCGACCACGGGCGCTACAGGCTTCACAACGAAATGGATGACTGCATTGTCTGTGACAAATGTGCGAAGGTTTGTCCCGTTGATTGTATTGATATAGAGCCTGTTAAAGCGATTGAAGAGGTGGGACGTACTTCCGATGGCTCGCCTATCAGGTTATATGCGGCAAAATTTGACATTGACATGGCCAAGTGCTGTTATTGCGGCCTTTGTACGACAGTATGTCCGACGGAATGCCTTACCATGACCAAGACTTTCGATTATAGTGAGATAGACGTAGTGGATATGGTATATCACTATGCGAATCTTTCGCCTGAGAAAGCTACGGAGAAAAAGGAGCTACTGGCGCAGTTCCAAAAGGAAAAAGAGCTCCAAAAGGCGGAAGCGACCAGGGAAGGATCTGCTGATACGGGTGTTTCCAAGCCCGCGGGCCGCCCGGTATTTAAGCCGTCTTTGCGCCCTCAGGGTGATTCGGAAGAGGAGAAAGAGGTGACAAAAACTGAGCCTGCAAAAAAGGTTTTTCGTCCTGGAATGAAACCGGGAAGTATTGATCGTCAAAGCGGCGAGATAAAACAAGAGCAATCTAATATGAATTCAGCAACGCCAAGGCCTGTATTTAAGTCCGTTAAAGGAAATACTTCATCGCCGGCAAAATCCGTAGATGAGGTCACGTCCGTAAGATCTTCTTTCCGGCCGGGGCCTGCTCTCACTGGTAAGCTTTTTTCCGGGGAGCCTCTTCCCAGCTTTATCGTTCCGAAAAAGAAGGCTTCGCAGGCAGGTGGAGAGCCAACAAAAAAGGTGAATGCACGGGTGGAAAGCAAGCCCGAAGCGCCTGCCAGGTCCGGCGGTGGTTTTCGTCCTACGATGAAGCCCGGAGGAGCCGGCTCGTCGCCGGCACCTGTGGAGAGCAAGCCCGAAACGCCTGCCAGGTCCGGCGGTGGTTTTCGTCCTACGATGAAGCCCGGAGGAGCCGGCTCGTCGCCGGCACCTGTGGAGAGCAAGCCCGAAACGCCTGCCAGGTCCGGCGGTGGTTTTCGTCCTACGATGAAGCCCGGTGGAGCCGG
>CAZAVR010000586.1:0-2842 GCA_964488435.1 uncultured Cytophagales bacterium
AAAACAAGCTGTCCAGTTTTTTCATGGCCGTCGCCGTCTCACACAGTCACAAGCAACGAAAAATAGAGCATATTGTGGAATTCTATCCTCACCAAAAGTTCATTTTGTTGGGTGACGACTCCCAACAGGACCCGGTGATTTATCAGAATATATGCAAACTGTTTCCTCTTAACATACATTCTGTGTTTATCAGACAACTTAACCCCATCCCCAAAAAGAAAACCGAAGAAATTCTGGAAAATATCAGAAGCCTGAATGTCGACACATGCTATTTTCAAAACAGCCAGGAGGCTATAGAGTACTCTACACGGATAGGACTCATCACCAGAGAGCAGATCCTCGAATTCGAAGAACAGGAAAAACACATCATGGTAGAATAGAGATTAAAACCGGAGATACTACCCTTCACCCGGAGTAGCCTTTACTATGAAGTCGACGATAGGCTGAGGATTGGGCAGGCTATGAGGGTGGTGTCCGACAAGGGGCTTGTGTATTACGGTTATGTTACCACCAGCAGCCCTTATTCTTTTCTCAAAAGGTGTCGTATTTTCGCCTATCGGAACTACGTCATCAACATCTCCCACTACGTGTAGAAGCGGAATTTTTAGCTTTGCGATCTTTTCAGCCATATCGAGCGGATTACCCTTGAAGGCAGTTGCCTCTTCCTCCGTGTTCAGACTAAAATCTCTCTTAAAAGCTTCCCATTCTTTCACACTTCTCTCAACTTTTCCCTTCCCCCCCCGGCCAGCTTTTCAAATCGAGCACCGGAGCATCTGCATATATGGCATTCACCCGTTCCGGATACCTGGCCGCCCACCTGTAGACGTAGACGCCTCCTCTGCTCATACCCTCCATAGAAGACTTCTCTGCCAGACCTCCTTTCATGAGGGTCTTGTAGAATCCATCCCAGATCCCAAGCGCTTCTTCATTCCCAAAGAGTTCGGCCACATCACAATAGGCAATATGAAAGCCTCTTTCCAGCAACGCAATGTCAGCCTGTGGCTCATGTCCCCAAAAACGGGCACGCCATACCCACGGCCGCCCTTTTGCCGGTCGCTTAGGCAAAACCACCTTTGCATTACGGCTCATGAATTTAAAATCATAACCCTGAAAACCGTGAAAATTAAAGGCACCGCCTTCGAGAGGAAGATTGTTCCGCAGATCAAACCCGGGATCATGAGATGTTTTTACAAACTCTTCAACCCTGGCGGCGATTCTTGCCGCACCCTCCGCATTTGGATGTATTTTATCCGGAAAAAGGTCAGGTGATTCAATAAACAAGTTATACAGGTTTACTATTTCCACACCAGTCTCGTAGGCAACCTGCCGTGCCGCCGGAATGACTATCTTTTCAACTGTTTCGCGGGTAATTCCGATCGTATCCACCGAGAAAACCGGAACAGGTAAGAGGATAACAACTCTCGGCTTACTCGCCAAACCCTGGAAATCTGCGATCAGCTGTTTGAAATCCTTCACGTAGTCATTCAGAAAAACCCTGTTCACCGGCTTTGTGTCATTCGTGCCCAATTTGATGAAAACAAGGTGGGGTTCGAATGCCAACGCATTTTTATATTCTTCGGTACCGGTATAGGGCAGATTGCCCTTGCGAAGCAAGGTTGCGCCATTCTTCCCAAAATTTCTAACATCATATCCGTGACCAAGGCCGGCGGCAAGTTTCGCCGGATAGCTGTTGCTTTCCCGGCTCTCCACCCCTGCACCGAAGGTAATGCTATTCCCCACGCAGGCTACCCTGATACGCTGCTGAGACCACCCCGACAGTACAAACAGCTGAAAAGCGAGAAAAATGATGAAACGCATAAAAAGTCGTTGAGAAAGATGGACGATATTATTTTGCCTTTTTTCTGGCGAGAAGCAAAGTCAGTTCACCATCAATTGCCTTGTATCTGCTCATAGCCTGATCCAAAGGTAAACCTGCTTTGATTCCGGGCCGCAAATGTCCTGTTGCGGTGAGCCAGGCGTCCCGCATCAATAGCTGTCTTTCTTCGACGAGCTTGTATATTTTCTGCGCATCGTCGCCCTTATCTTTAAGTATCTCTGTTACGTTGTTCATTTTCGAAACCTTCTTCTCTCCGAGAAATCCCAGCAGCTCCTTTGCCATAAGCCAGTGCCCCAAAGCCTCAGGGTGTATTCCGTCTCTGGCCAAAACAAATCCTGGTTCGTCGCGCCGCTTTTCTTCCAAAAATTTTTTCATGGGAAAATGCACGTCTGCAACCTTCCAATTGAGGGAGTCTCTCGTACGCAGCAGCCAGTCCGCGTATTGATCCAATACAAGATTATATCCGCCTACCCCCAGCTGTTTGTCGTCGTGTACCGGCGGAGTTGCATGTATGATGTAAGCGCCGGCTTTTTCCACTTCCTGATGAAGCCATACCATTCCTGACTTGAACCTGTCAAATCTTTCCCTGTCCAGGGGCAAATAGATACCGTCGTTCATGCCATAGTCTGCAATAACCAAATCCGGCTTGATCGCTTTAAGCACCCGATCCAAACGCTCATGCAAATCCGGACGCGGAAATTTCCCATTCGCATGCCCATCCTCGCTGAGACCTGAAACCGTCTCACTGGGAAGCCCCACATTAAAAATTTCGTATCGCTGTTTTGGATATCTGGCCAGCAGATACACTTCCAGATCGGTGACGTACTTTCCCGCGTAGGTAATGCTGTTACCAAGGATCAGCACACGTTTGACTTTTTTGGGAAAGGGCCTCGCCGAAGCGGGTTGAAGAAACATTACCAGCACCAGAAGGAGCAACAGGCGATACATGCGCATCATAAAATAAATGTTTACAAACCGTAAGATATTTTCACAAATCCCACCACT
>CAZAVR010000587.1:0-2839 GCA_964488435.1 uncultured Cytophagales bacterium
TTCCCGCTTTTATTCTGGAGAAACTTAACCATATTGGCGTCGATATTCTATTTCTCCAGCTTAAACCTATGCGCACAAAAAAGAACTGTTTCCACCTTTCCCCTCGACCCCGGGCGGTTAAAATATGCCGACTCCCTTAATGAACAAGCGGATCGCATGAAGAATAAATCATTAAAAGCCGAAGCCTTGTACATATACGGCAAGATCCATGCGGGCGCTGGAGATTATATGGCCTCCCAAAGACATTTCCTTTCTTCTTTACGAATTCAGAAACAAGTCGGAGATTCTTCAAAAATCGCTCGTCTTTACAATCGGCTTAGTGAAAACGAAGGGGCGCAGGAACACCTTGCTGAAGCCCTCACGAATGCTAAACATGCTCTGAAGATAAGCCACATGATTCGAGACACCGCGATGTTCACAGTCTCTCAGCTACAAACTGGCAATATTTATGAAAAAATCTGGACGAAAGACACCCTCAGAAATGTAGCTTTCTTTGACAGCGCACGGACATCTTTTGAGCATTGCCTAGCTGCCTCGACACTCTTCGGTAACCTTCTGGGTGTAGCAGAATCAAAGGTACGGTTGGGCAATCTCCTTCTGCACCGTGGCGATTTCGGAGGGACAAAGTACATTGCACAGGCAATAACTCAGCTAACAAAGAATGGGCATGTCCGAGCTGCCGCTAAAGCAATGGTCGTACAGGCTGAGGCCCTTTCAAAACTTAAACGTTACGAGGAAGCGGAAAAACTGGTCCGAGACATCGAAAAGTACGCTCAAAGGGAAGAACTTCATGACTACACCGTAGTAGTCCGCAGCAGACGAACACTAATCGATTGTTACAAAGGTATGGGTATGCCAACCGCGGCGCTCAAAGAGGCAGAAGCACTCTATTTGATTGAAAAAAAAACAGTACTCAATAGATCGGACGCATACCCTTGAGAGACTCCAGCAGGAATACGAAAGCCGACAGGTCAAGCAGGATCTTAAAATCAGAGAAAATGAGCTCATTCTTCAAAAGGAATCTACAGCCAGACAGCGATCAGAAACCAGACTTTGGCTCCTGATCGCTGTTTTAGCCATTTTAAGCACTGTCTTTTTTTTCTTCCTCTACCGGAAAAATAAAAAATTGAGTGCTTTGAACCGCCGGTTGCTGGAAGAGCAGGGTCACCGGGTGCGCAACCATTTACAGATAGCCGGTAGCTTGTTAAGAGCCCAGTCCCATAGCATCCCTGATGTGAGTGCGCGGCAAACATTACGTGAAACCGATCTCCATATGCAGGCCATTGCCCTGTTACAAAAAGAGATCTATCCGGGAGACGAACCCAATGCCGACATAGAACTCGCTTCCTATATTTCCCGTCTCACCGAATCCGTTTTACTGGCATGTGGATCACCTCAGATCGAAAAAAAGATAGAGCTAAACCCTGTCCATGTCTCTCCGGCTATAGCTTTGCCCATCGCCCTTATTCTAAATGAACTCATTACCAATGCGTGCAAATACGCCTTTAATACCGTTCCCAATCCCCAACTCATTGTGTTATTAAAAGCTCAGGACCGTCGAATCCGCTTTGAGTTCGGAGACAACGGTCCTGGCTTTTCAATTGACCAGAAACGCACGTCATTCGGACTGCGTCTGATCGACATGCAGGCCCGACAACTTAAGGCCGATTATCGTTTCGAGCAAAGAAGTGAAGGAGGGTCACGTTTTGTGCTTATGTTCGGATTATAACATAATCATCCCTTTCGACAGGAAACAACAGGCAATTCCGGCGTTATGGAGTAAAGACCCACCAGGTAGTAGAGGCCTTGGCATCCGTATAATCACCATATCCTATATACAGCTTGTCCTTGTAGGCTGTTCCTGCATCAGCATTCCTGTCCAAGGTAGGAGACTCCAATTCCTCCATCCACCGACCGCTGGCAGCATCATAAGAAAAAGTCCGGTTGGGGCTGAAGGGCGGAGAATTCCTGGTCGGCCCCACAGTTCCATTAAGGAAGAGTTTGCTCCCGACAACTCCCCCGGCCACAAAGTTGTTTATCGGGTAGGGCATTCGCGCCTCCTCCTTCCAGGTCTTTTTATCAAAATCATAAACGTACATCATCGTTGACCCCATTTTTATGGCTCCGTCTGTTCCTCCACTGAGGGAGTTTCTGTAGGCCATATGAAGCTTGTTATCAATCACACCGTACTGTATGACACTTCCCTGTACCCAGTCAAGCGGTAGCGAATTAGAACTTAATGTCCAGCTTTCATTTTTTGGGTCAAACTCCCATAATTCGCACCCTTTGGTATTTTCCGACGGTGTATAAGACAGGGCGTTTAGGCTCAAACCGAAATAACCTTTTCCATTCTTCGTAAAAACCACAGCAGAACGACGTCTGTACCACGCGCCGTTTCTTCCTGCATCAAACGTTAGTTTGGCTTTTTCAGTCCACTGCTTTGTTTTCATGTCGAACGTAAAAAATGCCCCGGACGTCTCCCCTATAAAGTACAATTTATCTTCAAGTAAAAAGAAACCTCCTGACTCAAACCTGGGTGGTGTCCGGTCGCTCAGAACACTCCACTTGTCACTCTCCGTGTCATAAGAATGCAGTTCATGACCTTTTCCCCAAGCACTCCCAAACACAACCATTTGCTTCCCGTACATTACGGTCTGTCCGAAGTACTTGTAGCCAGGATTAGAAGTAATTTTCTTCCACTCACCTGAATGTCGTGATTCTATCCCATCATAATTCTTCACAGCGCCTGACAACTTTGGAGAGAAGGCTATAAAGGCTTCTTTCACATGCCCTTTGGTTACCATTTCATACGCAAGCCAGATATACCCTTTATTCCCCC
>CAZAVR010000588.1:0-2837 GCA_964488435.1 uncultured Cytophagales bacterium
AATGAAAGTGGTATATGGTTTAAGACCGGTGACATTGGCATTGAAGATCCCGACGGATTTTTTCAAGATTGTAGACCGGAAGAAAGACATGATCCTCGTCTCAGGCTTCAATGTATACCCTAATGAAGTAGAAGAAGTGGCTGTACAATGCCCCGGCGTACTGGAGGCTGCCTGCGTAGGAATTCCGGATGATAAATCTTCTGAAGCAGTCAAATTGTTTATAGTTAAAAAAGATCCTGCATTGACAGAAAAAGACGTGAAGGATTTTTGCAAGACCAGATTAACCGCCTATAAATGTCCGAAGTATGTCGAATTCAGGGACGAACTCCCTAAGACCAATGTCGGTAAGATACTCCGCAGAGCCCTGCGCGATGAACACATCGCCAAAGCGGCGCAGAAACAGTAATTCCGGATGTTTTTCTGGTAAAAAACCCTGGCTATGCCTAGTCCAGGGTTTTTTTATGCTAACTTTAAAATAAATCCGGCTGCTTAACTGTATATTATATAAAGCTGCCTTTCCCCACATATTTGTCCATGTATAACCTTTACACCCCGAACATACTATGCCAAAGACACGTAAAACAATCGTATTTCTTCATGGCCACGGAGTAGATTCTTCTATCTGGGACCAGCTTGACAACCTGCTTAATCAGGATTACCGTATTGTGCGTCCGGATCTTTCCCTTCAATCCTCATGCCATACTATGGAAGAATATGCCGATGAACTGTATCGCATGCTGCAAAATGCAATTATTGAGAAATGCATCCTGATAGGCCATTCCATGGGAGGATATATAAGCCTGGCTTTTGCAGAAAAATACCCTCAAATGCTCGAAGGATTCGGCCTTTTTCATTCCACAGCTTACGCAGATACCCCGGAAAAATCAGAGCAGCGGACAAGGATGGCTGAACTTTTGAGAACGCAAAGCACCGCCGACTTTATCAGACTAACGGGTGGAAACATGTTTTCTCCGTCCTACAGGCAATCTGACGCAGCGAAAGTCAAAGAGCACATCAACCGGTTCAGTAAGCTTCCGGCCGAAGCGCTCGCGGTAGGAGCTGAAGCCATGCGCGCGCGGCCGGACAGAACAAAAGTACTGAGCAAACTTTCTTTCCCGATATTGCTTATTTTTGGCCAGGAAGATCAGATTATCCCTTTTGAAAAGGCCATCGATCTTACGAAATATCCGAAAAAGAGTTTTCCTTTTGTACTCAGCCAGGCCGGACATCTCGGTATGGTAGAGCAGCCGGATACGTCTGCATCCATCATCAAATGGTATGTTGACAATGGAATCAAGTATTAACTAACAGATTATTTCTGAAGACCCGCCTAACGGCCAGAACCAATGACCATTCAAAGTACATTTTCTTTTCGTAGTCCGGCGCTTATGCTGGCTGTGCTGTTCGCAGCTCTGCTTTACTCCTGTAAACCCAATGAGCCCGAAAAGCCGCAAAACCAATACCTTCTCGAATCTACTTTCGTCAGGGAATATAAAAAAGAGCAGTTAGCCGCCATAGCCGGATCGGAATTGGCAGGAGCCAATATCAATTTATCCATCCTGCTGAAATCCGGAGCCAAGGCTTATCGCGTCACTTATAAAACAAAACACACAGACGGTAGCGATATCACTGCCTCAGGGGCTGTTATTATCCCTACAGACGCAGCTGAGGCAATATCCATGATCAGTTATCAACACGGCACCATTACCTCATCGGAAGCCGCACCGTCTAATTTCGGCGCTACATCTGAAGCCGGTACACTGGGTGCCATTTTCGCCGGTTTGGGCTATGTAATAGTTATGCCGGATTACATTGGCTACGGGGCGTCCGATGCGCTTGACCACCCCTATGAGCACAGGGCAAGTCTTGCCTCCGCCTCTCTCGACATGATCAGGGCGGCGAGCGAATTACTTAGCGATCTGAACGACGTCAAATGGAACAAGAACCTCTATCTTACAGGATTTTCGGAGGGAGGTTTTGCCACGCTGGCGCTTCAGAAAAAAATAGAAGACGAGGGCATCAAAGAATTCAACCTCAAAGCATCGAGCTGCGGCGCCGGGGCCTATAACAAAACGGCTTTCATGAAATATATCATAAACGAGCCAACTCATGGAATAGCGAGCTACAACCGGTCTTACCTTTGGGTACTGCTTACCTACGACAGGGTATATAAACTGAATAAACCGGCTGCCTATTATTTTAAAGAGCCTTATGCCGCCCAAATTGCATCGCAAAAAGAAAAAACAATGATCGCTGCGAGCTTTAACTCCATTCTTCGCGATGAATTCAAGCAGGAGATCAATAACGGAACAGCCAAAGGTTTCATCGACGGCATCGCCGACAATGACATTTATAACTGGAAACCTGTTACGCCAACGCTGCTCGCCCATGGGGATGCTGATCAGTTTGTATTCTATTTCAACACACAGACAGCTTATGATGCGATGATCGCCAAAGGGGCTGCGAAAGTAACCCTGGCCAGGTTTGCCGGCAAGGATCATGGCACTGCTGTCCCTGAGTTCCTTCAGCGCACCTATCTGTTTTTTCTACAGAATCCATAATTCAACAAAAATTAACCAGGCTTGTCAGCCATATTCTAATGTCTTCTTTACTTCAATTTGTAGGCAATACACCTTTGGTGGAACTTAAAAGGATCAACCCTAATCCGAAGGTCAGACTGCTGGTCAAACTGGAAGGGCAGAATCCGGGCGGTAGTGTAAAAGACCGGGCCGCCAACGGAATGATCAGCGGGGCCATTGAGCGTGGCGAACTTACCCCTGGCATGAAACTTATTGAAGCTACCAGCGGGAACACCGGTATTGCCCTCGCGATGATCG
>CAZAVR010000589.1:0-2824 GCA_964488435.1 uncultured Cytophagales bacterium
CAACGTAATACATCCTGAACAAAGGGCCATCTTTGATGATAGTAGCGTATCCAGAACCGGGGCCGTCCCAAAGATCATCAAATTTAAATATGATTCCCGCAGGCTGAGGTTGGTTTAATTTTAAATGCGTACCACTAAGCTGGCTAATCAGATAATTATCGATGAATAGTTCTCTCCGGACCCCAATATTTATTGGGATAGATTCTGTAGCTGTAGCGCTAGCAAGTACATCGAGTAACATTGTCCCTGCAACTAATGCTATGCATCCATTTGCGAGGCGGCGGTTCCAGGGAGGTGCTGTGTGTTTCATTATTGTTGGTAGGAATGGGTGAGTTACTTATCTGGCCTCCGCTGGTTTTCTTTCGGAGCTAGGCAAAACCTATCGATGGCAAGCGGCGCCTGATTGTGAAATTGCTGCCAGTGCCTTTACGGACAACAAAAAGGCTGAATAAAGCTGCGAGGGAAAGTGATTCAGGAGTTCATTTATCGCCCTTACACGATACGTAATCAGTGTTTGGCTGAAAATTTCCAAGTTTATGCTACGCAGTATGTGCTCATAAGGTCAGGGCTAATGCGCATTGGAGTGGGGTATTTTATACTGGTGAAAGCAAAGCAGTATTTAGAAAGTATACAAGAATACGCCGCATAGAAAAATAATAGTAACAACCAAAAAGCAGTGAAACTACTCGTAAACGTCATCTTGTAGACTTCAAAAGAAGGGGTCAAAGAAATAACTTGTATTACGGAAAATGCAGCTGTATACAAAAAACAACTGATGAATGTATCTCTCCGATATCGTCATCAGCTTCTTACCCCAAACATCATACATACCAATGAAAATTGTAGCACTACCGAGCACACTCTCGAAGCGTGTACTCTATGCCGGTCTGTTGGTTTCTCTATCCATCAGTCCCGTTCTTAAAGCCCAGCAGACAAAAAACAGTGAGACGAATCAGGCTATCGTTGATCCTGTTCTTGCTCTGTCAAAGTTTGTTGTTTCAGGACAAGAGGATAAAGGCTACCTTGCAAAGAATACTTTGTCTGGTACCCGTTCTGACGCGCGATTGATTGATATCTCTCAAGAAATCGCGGTAGTTAACAAAGAAATTCTTGCAGACTTGGCTGTGGACTCGGCTTTGCCTGCGATTCAATTTGTAACTGCCGGCCTAAATCGGCGCAGTTTTAATCCTGGTGATGATCAGTATATCAGAGGATTCCGGTTGTCAGGCTCGTTGAAAGATGGATTTTCGATGGCTAGCAATGCCGTTGGTGGATTATATGATGTGGAACGTGTGGAAGTAATTAAGGGGCCAGCCGCTTTGATTTACGGACAGGCGGCAAGTTTGGGTGGCATTATTAATTATGTTAGCAGAAAGCCGACTCGTACATTACAGGCGGAGGCGAAAGTTGTCGTCGGAAGCTTTGATTACTACCGTGGGGAACTGCATGTTTCTGGGCCCGTAAATAAAAAGCTGCGTTACCGTGCTGATGCTGGTTACACAGATTCAAAATGGAGCGGACGGCGATTCGGTTTTTACAAGGATCAATTTTTGGGCGGTGGTCTCGAATACGAGATTAGTGAGAGGACGCTGCTGCAAATTGACGGATATGCTACTGAGGTGAATTTCTATCGGCCAACGACGATGCTGGATCCGTTGACCGGCAAAATGTTGGCTCAATCTAAAGATTTTTCATTGGACGAAGATTTTGCCTACAATGATACACATCAACAGCGGGCTACGGCTACGTTGACAAGCAAGCTGACGGAGCAGATGGAACTGCGCCTTTTTGCAGCGTATAATAATAGTGGGAACGATTGGTTGCGCCCCGAACCGCTGGAGCTTCTAGCTGACAACGCGACATTACCTCGATATGTTCTTTATTGGCCTACTTCGGATCATTTCACCAATGTCCAAGCAGATTTGATTTGGGAATTTGCGACAGGCCCTTTGAGCCACAAGCTTTCCATCGGCGGCGATGCGAGATTTGTAGTGAATTCGTATCTTGGGTGGTATTACGACTTGGCCTCGATTAACGTTCGAAATCCGGTTTACGGTGCTAACATCAATACTAAGCCAGGTTCCTCTACTGCTGGCATTGTTGAGGGCTCGTTACAATATCCCAGGCTTTCAAGTCTGTATGTTCAGGATCAAATCGATTTTCTTCAAAACCGAGTATCCTTAGTTTTTGGCGCCCGTTACAATGATTTTAAGCAGGTGTTTCAGGACCCCTTTTTTTGGTCCGACTACTTGGTCTTATCGGCAGGATAGCAAAACAGTTCACCGTATCGGTGCATTGTATCATCCAGTAAAGAATACCTCTATCTACTTCAATAATTCGCAATCGTTCACATTCAACTTTGGCACAGACACGATTACCAAGAAACCGTTTGTGCCATCTGTTGGCGAAGTGAAGGAAATCGGCGTGAAAGCGGAGCTATTTGAGGGGGCTCTGGTTTTCAGTGCAGCTTATTTCGATATGGAGCTTACCAATGTTCGCATCACCTACACGCAGGGTCCGACTGATCCGTTACCTGGTGCGCAAGCAGTCAGACAAACGGGTGTTGAAAAAAATAAAGGATATGAGGCCACACTCGCGACTAGCACGAAGCTAGGTTCTGGCGAGCTGAACGGCATTGCCACTATTTACCACGGTGATGTTAGAAATGCGCAAGGCCTCAGACCTGCAGGTCCAGTGAATGACACTTATAGTGTGTTCGCTACCTACAAGTATACGGACGGTTCCTTGAAGGGATTTGGGTTTGGTGGTGGTGTTCGCATGCAAGGTGATTGGGTCGGCCCAAACATGCGTGGAGGCATCAAGT
>CAZAVR010000590.1:0-2823 GCA_964488435.1 uncultured Cytophagales bacterium
AGGGGCAGGTAAGGCTATCAAGGAAGTCTATATCAGATCAACCCCTGATATTTCTCTAAAGGCATGATGTATGGAAGTATTGCAAATTGACATTACGGGTAAGCTGGCGCATTTCCGAAAGTACTACGCGAACAACACTGCTATGTCGTTTAGCATTCCGCCACGTACAACCGTGATCGGTATGCTGGCGGGTATCCTTGGACGTCCGCGCGATACCTACTATGAGGAGTTTGGCTCTGACAGAATCAGGATTGGGATGAGTGTCCTTACTCCCTTGAAAAAGACGTTTCACAGGCTTAACATGCTAAGCGTAAAAGGGAAAGGTGATTTGAACGGATCCGGAGGACGTATTCAGACTCCTTTTGAAGTGGTGAGCGGCTTCGATATCAGCAGGGATTTGGTGACATATCGTGTCTTCGTGTCGTGTACTGATTCAGGAGTGGACACTTTTGAAGCCTTAAAAATGGCGTTACTGCTCAGAGAGCATCGATTTGCTCTTACCTTTGGGACGGCAAACTTTACTGCCTCCGTTTCGGCATTTAGCATTTACAAACGGGCAGATATTCAGGAAATCACACCCATTGGTTGGGTTTCGATTCATTCCGTAGTTCCCTCGAGATTTATTGAAAAAATAGATTTCGATCCGGACCGATCTCCGGATTCCATGGAGATGATCGAGGAAGAATTACTTCCTGCCGATTTTGTAGCCAATCAAAACCGCGAATTAAAGAAAATGGTCCGTGCGCTGTTTTCCACTTCATCGAAGGAAATGCGGCTTCAGCTCAACAGTCCTTACTACCGGCTAAGTGCCGGGGAAGACAACCAGCATATTGTTTTCATAGAATGATCAGGTTCTTCTCCCACAGTAAAACAAACATTGACGGAAAGAAATATGGTTCAAAAGAGCTTCGCACCCATACTTTTTCGGTACGGAGCATCGCTTTGAAATCACTATACAATCGGCTCAATTTCAGGCCTGAAGCGAACATCGTTTCCCTGATAGATCAAATCTGTCTTTATCACGATTTTGGTAAATATAACCTCCATTTTTTCAGATACCTTTTAGGGCTTCCGGAGTTTGACGAGGAGTTAAAACAACACGCTAAACTGGGAGGATTCATTCTCTACCAGAAGCTCATTTCCAGCGGATTAGAAAGAGAGGCCATTATTGCGGCCTACGTAATTTTTCGGCACCATTCCGATCTCATTCCAATAGGTACCCTCAAAGAGTATGTAAAAGATTTTAGCAGGGATCAGAGCATTTTCGACAAGCAAGTTGATACGATTAGAGTCTACCTAGATCAGATATCAGAGGAAATTGAGGATCCGGATTTAAAAAAATATCTGACATACCCGGATGAAAAATTTGTAAGGATAGTTCGGAAAATTCAAAAGGACCCTGATATTCAGCATTATTTCCTGATCAACTATCTTTTTTCGCTGTTGATAGAGGCTGACAAGCTGGATGCTTCCGATACGAAAGAATATAATCGTTTACCGTTACCTCCTGACCTGGTAGACCGAAGGATTGGCAGTGTTCAGGCAGATCCGGCAAAAGGACGTATACTGAAAGGTTTGAATCAGAATGAATTGAGAGCCTTTGTCCGGGCGTCTGTTTTACGTCATCTGGACGATCCGGATATTGTAAAACAATTGCTTTTTACACTGACGGCGCCAACCGGCATAGGAAAAACACTGACAGCCCTGGATTTTGCATTGCGGCTAAAACAGATCATTCGGGAAAAGGAGGGCTACGAGCCTCAGATCATTTATGCGCTGCCTTTTATCAACATTATCGAACAGGCGATCAAAGAATATGAACGCGTAATCGGATCCCATGGAAGGGTGCTTGCGCACTACCAGTTTGCCGATGCTTTCGAACAATTGACCAAAGGAAAGAAAGCGGAAGACGAGGAGAATCACGAGTATCATCAGCAAACGATGCTGTTGGACACCTGGCAGAGCGACGTCGTCATTACGACCTTTGTTCAGTTTCTTCAAACACTGATTGGCAACCGGAATAAGTTATTAAAAAAGTTCCACCACTTTGCAGGTGCTATTGTTATTCTTGATGAGGTGCAAACGATCCGGCTGGATCATCTGCCATTGGTAGGCGCAGCGCTATATTATCTCTCCAAATTCCTTAATACGAGGGTTATCCTCATGACGGCAACGAAGCCCAAAACCTTTGACCTGGCTAACCGTGAAATTATCGAAACTCAGAAAGCCGGCGACCTGGCTCAGCCTCTTGAGCTGCTAGCTGGATATAGAGAAGTATTTGCAGCCTTTCAACGAACGAAAATTGTTCCACTCATAGACAGGCCGATACAGGATGAGCGGATGTTTGTTAAAGATTACTTTTCAAATTATTGGGGGCACGATAGGTCATGCCTGATAGTATGTAATATTGTAAAACGCTCCGTCGATGTATTTAGGGAGATAAAGAGGTTTAACGAAGAAAAGGGACTTGAAAATCCGGTTTACTACCTGAGTACAAACATAATCCCCTGCCACCGGCTCGCTATTATCGAACAGATCAAACGGGATTTACAGGGCGGTTTAAAACCGGTGTTGATCAGCACGCAGGCAATTGAGGCTGGTGTCGACCTGGATTTTGATATGGGCTTCCGGGATTTGGGGCCTTTCGATTCTATTATCCAGGTTGCAGGGCGCATTAATCGTGAAAACACAACGGATCGCCGGAATTCGCCGCTGTACATCGTAGACTTTGGCGACTGCTGTAAAGTCTACGGACGCTTCACTACAGAACAGGCCCGAAGTGCCTTAGAACAAGGGATAGCCACCTTCGGGCCAGAGATCGGG
>CAZAVR010000591.1:0-2819 GCA_964488435.1 uncultured Cytophagales bacterium
TTTGTTCCTCGACGAGCCCACCACCGGAGTGGATGTAGTATCCCGGAAAGAGTTTTGGGAAATGCTCGTGCGTCTGAAAAGCGAGGGCATAACCATACTGGTGTCCACGCCTTACATGGACGAAGCTACCCGTTGTGAGCGGATTGCTCTGATGCAGGAGGGCAAAATCATGTCCCTGGATAGCCCGGTCTCGATTGTCAACCGGTTTCCGGCTCCACTATATGCCATCAAAGCAAGTCAAATGGCAAAATTACTGACCGACCTCCGCGAGATAAAAACCATCAGGAGTTGCCAGGCTTTTGGCGAATACCACCACATCATTTTCAGGGAGAGTAGGGAAGAAGGGCCTCGCGCCCTACTGGCCCACCTGGAGGCCAGGAAACACGAAAATCTGGAAATCAAAAAAATAACACCTACGATCGAAGACTGTTTTATACGCCTGATGGAGTGAACGAATGGAAAAGACTGTTATTCAGACCGACAAACTAAGCAAACGTTACGGCAATTTCACGGCCGTCCGGGACATCACTTTTGATGTAAAATCGGGTGAAATATTCGGCTTCCTTGGTGCCAACGGTGCCGGAAAAACCACCGCCATGCGCATGCTATGCGGACTTTCAAAGCCCAGTTCAGGGGCGGCATTGATCGCCGGCTACGACATTTACAAGCAAACAGAAAACATCAAGAAAAACATCGGCTACATGAGTCAGAAATTTTCTCTTTATGAGGATCTCACTGTGCTGGAAAACATCCGGTTTTTCGGTGGGATATACGGACTGCCCCGTCAGGTTCTCAAGGAAAAAAGCGAACAACTCATAGAAACGCTGGGATTGCAGAACGAAGCCGGAAAAATCGTAGGTTCACTGCCCCTGGGCTGGAAACAAAAACTCGCCTTCTCCGTGGCTGTTATTCATGACCCGAGCATTGTGTTTCTCGATGAACCTACCGGTGGGGTAGACCCTGTTACCAGAAGACAGTTCTGGGATCTTATCTACCATGCAGCAGAAAGAGGCATTACGGTTTTTGTGACAACACACTACATGGATGAAGCAGAATATTGTGATCGCGTTTCGATGATGGTAGACGGGGTGATCAAAGCCATGGACACGCCTTACCACCTTAAACTGCAGTTTTCTGCTGCCTCCATGGACGAAGTGTTCTATGAACTGGCCAGAAAAGCGAGCCGCAAATCTGATGAGCCATGAGACAGTTTTTTACCTTCGTCAAAAAGGAATTCTACCATGTATTCCGGGATCGAAAAACGCTATTGATGCTGTTCGGATTGCCGGTGGTACAAATCGTGCTGTTCGGTTTCGCGTTAACCAATGAAATCACAAATGCTAAAATCGTGGTTTGCGACTATGCTAAAGATGCCGTATCCGCCCGGATCACCGCTCAGCTCGCTGCCAATAAGCATTTTTCTATCGAAAAGATAGTGGCCAATCCGAAGAATATTGAGGATGTATTCAAAAAAGACAATATCAAACTCGCGATCATTTTCCCGGCCCGTTTTGGGGAAGACCTTTTACATCTCAAACATGGGCAGATACAAATCATAGCCGACGCGTCCGATCCCAATACGGCCAGCACACTGGTAAATTTCGCTACGGCAGTCGTGATGGACTACCAAAAAGCGGCTTTACACACGGACGGCATTCCCTATACGATCACCCCGGAGGTTCGAATGCTGTATAATCCGGAGCTAAGGGGGGCTACTAATTTTGTACCCGGAGTGATGGCGCTTGTCCTTATGCTGATCAGCGTAATGATGACGGCCGTTTCCATTGTACGGGAGAAAGAATCGGGTACGATGGAGGTCCTTCTGGTTTCACCTTTCCACCCTGCTCTGGTCATTATTTCAAAGGCAATTCCGTATTTGTTCCTGTCCTGGATCAATCTGATTGTCATTTTGATATTAAGTGTAACCCTGCTGGAAATGCCCCTGAAAGGCAGCCTTCTGCTGCTGTTTGGAGAAAGTACACTGCTTATAGTAACTGCTCTTTCGCTGGGCCTGCTTATTTCTAACGTTGCCCGTTCTCAGCAGGCCGCGATGCTTATCTCCATGATGGGCATGATGGTGCCCACTATGCTCCTCACCGGATTTATGTTCCCACTGGAAAACATGCCGGTACCACTGCAACTTATTGCTCATATTATGCCTTCCAAGTGGTACTATCTCATTGTCAAGTCTGTCATGATCAAAGGACTCGGGTGGGAAGCGATATGGAAAGAAACACTTATCCTGTCAGGAATGACATGTGTTCTGCTATTCATCAGTTTCAGTAAATTCAAAATCCGGCTAGAATGAGAACCCTGCGTTTCCTCTTGCAGAAAGAGTTTAAGCAAATCTTTCGGAACAAAGCACTGCTTCCGTTAATCTTTATAGCGCCTGTACTTCAGCTGCTTGTACTTCCTCTTGCTGCTGACTACGAGGTCAGGAACATCAATATCGGGATAGTGGATCACGATCATTCGTCTTATTCGCGGCAACTGATCAGCAAAATCACTTCGTCGGGCTATTTCCGCCTCTCCGGCCTCAGCCCATCCTATGAAGAAGCATTACGACTAATCGAAAACGATGAATCCGACCTGATCCTTGTCATTCCACAGGGATTTGAAAGAAACCTGGTCCGGGAACAAAACCAGCAATTGTTCATAGCAGTCAATGCGATCAACGGCGTGAAAGCGAACCTTGGAGGAGCTTACCTGACGCAGATATTAAGCGATTACAATGCCGGCATTCGTGCAGAATGGTTCGAGCCGCGAAAATACCAGGAAATACCCACCCTTGAAGTCACCACCTCTTACTGGTTCAATCC
>CAZAVR010000592.1:0-2815 GCA_964488435.1 uncultured Cytophagales bacterium
GGAATGAACGAAATGCAGATATATGCCATATTGAATAGCTATGGTCAATCGACGGCAGGCACCACCGGCGAAACCGGCTATGGCTTCGGTTTAAGTATTGTAAAAAAGCTGATAGACAGCAATTCAGGAGAGCTGCAGATCACTTCTGAACCTGGAAAAGGGACTTCCTTCCGTATAAGTTTACCAAGATAAGGGATGTAGGTGACTTCAGCTGCACTCAGATGGGCCCGGACTGCCGGATCAGAAGGAGATTCCCTGGCCATCCGCCTGGGTCCAATCTGGATTGTGAGGGCAGCTATTGTAAAAATAATCCAATCTTACGATAGAGAACCCTTAGAAAAATAAAGGATCAATCCTCACTTTCACATAGCAGGTATATCCATAATTTATTCAAAATTCACTAACTTTCGAATCTTTACAAGCCATAACAGGACGCATTACGCCTGCCTAACTGGTTTCGGAGAACAAACCCGCCGGATAGATTTATTTATATTATTGTAGAAAATAAGAATGGAGTACGTCAAAGCTTTTGCCCCCGCTACTGTAGCAAATGTAGCCTGCGGTTTCGACATTTTTGGATTTGCCGTAGATGAACCTGGCGACATCGTAGAGATCCGCAGGATAGATAAACCCGGAATTGTTATCAAAGACATCACGGGAGACGAAGGAAGACTTACCAGAGATGTAAATAAAAATGCCGTAACCGGCGTCATGTTTCACCTTCTGGACAAACTACAGATCCGTGACTTTGGCGCAGAAATCACGCTACACAAAAGAATGCCGCTGGGCAGCGGGATGGGGTCGAGTGCGGCGAGCGCTGTAGCTGGCGTGTTCGCACTCAATGAGCTGTTGGGCAGCCCGCTCTCCCGCAGGGAACTTCTTCCGTTCGCTATCGAAGGAGAACGCATCGCCTGTGGATCTCCACATGCAGATAATGTGGGTCCCTCCCTGTTGGGTGGATTCCTGGTAATCAGAAGTTACAGCCCGCTTGATGTTTTCACCATACCCACACCTCCGGGACTTTATTGCACCGTGGTCAATCCAGACATTGAGGTAAATACAAAAGATGCACGCTTCATCCTCCGAAATGAAGTATCGCTTAAGAATGCTATCTCCCAAATGGGAAATGTTGCCGGATTAATCGCCGGGCTGATGCAGGAAGATTATGGTTTAATCAGCCGGTCTATGGTGGATGTGATCGTAGAACCTGTACGCGCAATACTGATTCCGGAATTCAATAACGTGAAACAGGCAGCTCTGGACAGCGGCGCACTGGGATGCAGTATTTCAGGAGCCGGCCCCTCTATGTTCGCGCTCAGCAAAAGCCGGGAAGAAGCCCGGCTGATCGGAGAGAAGATGTCTGAAACTTTTCTGCGCGCGGGTATAAGCAGCATTGTTCACCTGTCAGGTATCAACAAAGAAGGCCCGAAAATCCTGGAAAAAGCTTAATTTTATGTTGCGTATAAAATTAAACCTGCGATGGCATATTCGGAAACCAGTTTGCCCGGTCTTTTTCAGCTACAGCGCGACCACGCATCATATCTTTCACAGACTACGTCTAAAGAACGTATAGAAAAGTTAAAGAAGCTGGATGCATATCTGAAAGCGCATATAGACGACGCACGTGCCGCCACCTGGCTTGACTTTCGTAAGCCTCATTTCGAAACAGACCTGACGGAGATTTACACACTGACCGCTGAAATACGCTACACGGTCAAAAATCTCGCGCGCTGGATGCGCCCGCACAGGGTATCCACTCCTCTCAGTGCCCTGGGTACAAACGGGTATATACAATATCAGGCAAAGGGTAATACCCTGATTATTGCACCATGGAACTACCCTGTTAATCTTTCCCTGAAGCCGCTGATTTCAGCTATAGCTGCAGGTTGTACGGCTATCATTAAACCTTCTGAGCTCACACCGCATGCCTCAAAATTTGTTCGGGAACTGGTAGAGAATGTTTTTGTTCCCGAAGAAGTCTGCGTAGTGGAGGGCGGAGTGGAGACCACCCAACAATTGCTTACGCTTCCTTTCAACCATATTTTTTTTACCGGGAGTCCGGAGATAGGCAAAATCGTGATGAAGGCCGCTGCAGAACATCTGTGCTCTGTAACACTCGAGCTGGGCGGAAAATCCCCGGCTATCATCGATGACACCATAAACGTACGGGAGGTGGCCCGAAACCTCGCCTGGGCTAAGTTTATTAACTGCGGTCAGACTTGTATTGCGCCGGATTACCTATTTGTCCAGGATTCTGTAAAAGACAGACTTGTCGAGGAAATTGACCGTTCCATCAAAAATATGTTCGGGGCATCGCCTGCTGAACAGGAAAAAGCCAAAGACTATGGCAGAATAGTCAATCAAAAGCATTTCGACCGACTATTTTCTGCCTTGGAAGATGCCAAATCAAAAGGAGCAAAGGTCACCACAGGTGGAGGATCCAGGCGGGAAACATGTTACATAGCGCCCACCGTAGTCACACAAGTAAACCCGGATATGACCTTACTGAAGGAGGAAATTTTCGGTCCCATCCTACCCGTATACACCTACAATGATATTGATGAAGTAATCGCCTGTATTAATCAGGGAAAACCTCCCCTGGCGCTATATATTCATAGCAAATCAGATAAAACTGCGGCGAAGATACTGGCCGGTACCCGCTCTGGAAATGCACTGGTCAATGAAATGATGACGCAATTTGGTCACCATGAAATACCTTTTGGGGGCGTGAATAATAGCGGGATAGGGAAATCCAATGGATTCTATGGATTTCAGGAATTTTCTAATCCGAAAGGAGTCATCAAAAGACGATTCG
>CAZAVR010000593.1:0-2810 GCA_964488435.1 uncultured Cytophagales bacterium
TCCCTGCGCGCTGATGCGCTCGCAGCCTTGAGCACCTGGGCAGACACCTCCCCCCCTTGACCGCGTAGACGGCCGTTTTCGCGGGTCTGTCAAAAGAGATCCCGCTGTCCCCCGAACCAGAGTCCAGCCCTTCATACAGGAACTTCTAAAAGATGACGATGAAAGTATATTGATAGCAACTGCGCGGATGATGAGTGAATTGTCCATAAAAAACGGGAACAGTGCTCTTGCGGACATATTTGACAGAACACAGTCGGACCGTACCAAATCAGCCGTGCTGATCGCGTTAGACAAACTACAATACACGGAAATGGAACCCCTCATAAAAAAGGGAATGCTGGATAAGGAAGAGGAGGTCCGCGCCACAGCGCTGAGCTTATTGGAGGGCAAAGATTTATCCCGGCAAACGATCACAGAAATCACCAACGGGATCTTCGGCAAGGGTTCGGTCAAAGAGCAACAGCAGCTGCTTAAAGTCATCGCTTCAATGCCGCTTGCGAAGACTTCGGACCTTTTGGATAATCTGCTTGACAAACTCAAAGCAAAGCAATTGCCTCCGGGCATTGCACTCGAACTCCGGGAAGCGATAGAAGCATCTAAGTCCGCTTCATTATTGCAAAAACTCTCTGAGATCAAGCCGGAAAGCGCCTCAATGGCAGGCTACCAGGACTTGCTATTCGGCGGAAACAGCCAGCAGGGACGCCAGTACTTTTTGACAAGCACGGCAGGTGAATGCGCCCGCTGTCACAGTGTCAACAAGCAGGGTGGAGCTGTCGGGCCGGCCCTTGACAACATCGGCAACGTGCTGAGCCGCGAGCAAATAGCGCAGGCCTTACTGGATCCGAGTGCCCGGATTTCTCCGGGGTACGGCCTGGTTATCCTCACCCTCAAAGACGGGCAATCGGCATCCGGTATTCTGTCCGAAGAAAACGAGGAAGTATTTATACTGAAAACCTCCGAGGCCGAACCGCTTAAGATCCCGAAAGCCCGCGTATCCAAAAGAGAAAACATCCCTTCAAGTATGCCGCCCATGGGAGACGTCATGTCCAAAAGGGAAATAAGGGACCTCGTGGAATTTCTGGCTAACTTAAAAAGCAGTCCCAAAAAATAAGGTTTCATGGATATACTGCCCTACGACTATGATTCGCTGAGCATGAGTCAGGCTTCCGAGTTGCAAAGAAGCCTGACCGATCGTCTCGATCTCAACGCCAGACAGGGGCCTCTTCGCATCATTGCAGGAGCAGACATCTCACTCAACCGGTTCGGGAAAGAAGTATTTGCCGGCATTGTCCTGTTCAGGTTTGAGGATATGCAGCCCGTCGGATATTCTTTGGCGAAAGGTTATACCCATTTCCCTTATGTCCCCGGCTATCTGGCGTTCAGAGAGATCCCTTCTTTACTCAAAGCCTGGGAACAAATTCCTGTAAAACCCGATGTGGTAATGGTGGACGGAAATGGCATCATACATCCCAGAAAAATGGGAATAGCTTCGCATTTCAGCCTGCTCACAGGTGTGCCTTCGCTCGGCTGTGCGAAGCGCAAGCTAACCGGTGAGTATACTGACCCATCGGATGAAAAAGGAGCCGCCTCCCCACTCACCTTCAAAGGTGAAATACTGGGCTATGCGCTGAGAACCAAACCGCGCGTCAAACCCGTGTTCATTTCTCCGGGTAGCGGAATGAGCCTGCAGGATAGCCTGTCGATTGCGATGCAGTGCGTGCGTCGTCATCGCCTGCCTGAACCCACGCGTATCACGCATGATTACGTAAATTTGTTCAGAAAAAATCAGACTAAGGAGGGGTACACGGAGATCACTCAGTAAAATAATCAAATGCCGTCAGGTCATAAGGCACATCGCTTAAAATCAAAAAGATATCAGCGAAAATGCGTCGTTATATTTGGTAATATCAAAAAAAGTTCGTAACTTTTAAAGTGGTCTGCATTTAACCTGATCAACCATCTCACTAAAAAGTCCAGGCCAAAATCCGGCTTGTCTTTTGCCCTTGCTTCATTTCCAGGGTTTTTACTTTGGCTGCACTTACTTTTTTCAATAATTTATAAAGCCCCTTGAGTGTTTCTTTTTTTGACACCAGAGATGTAAACCATCGACATTGCCGACTGAAATCAACGCTCTCCTTGATCATGGCGGTCAGGAATGCATTCTCTCCACCCGGATACCAGAGTTCTGCATGTTGCCCGCCAAAGTTTCGGGTGCTGCGCGGCTGTTGCCCAAGATTCTTCCATTTGCGCTCAGCCCCTGCCACAGCTTCTTCAGCCGAAGAGTGAAAGGGGGGATTGCACATGGTAAAGTCAAATTTTTCTCCCGGCTCGATAATCCCTTTAAATACAGAGGACTCCGACGCCTGGAAACGACACGCAACATAAGGAATCAGATCCGGATTGGCAGCGATGATGCGCTCCGCAGATTCCATGGCCTCCCGGTTTACTTCAGTTCCGACAAAAGACCAGCCGTAGCTCCGGTGCCCGATGATCGGATAAATGCAGTTTGCACC
The DNA here is from genome assembly GCA_964488435.1 of uncultured Cytophagales bacterium. Lineage (GTDB taxonomy): Bacteria > Bacteroidota > Bacteroidia > Cytophagales > Spirosomataceae > JBEBSO01. The sequence goes on from CAZAVR010000593.1 coordinate 2,514, forward strand.
CATGCCGATGTCCAACCCTCTGACGTGACGTTCGGGCGCTTCAACATAAACCTCGAGTAAATCTGCCAGATAATGAACATAATCTGCGCGCCCTGGTATAGGCGGACAAAGGTAACCTTCCGGAATATCCCAATATTCCACTTGATAAAAGCTCTTTAATATAGCTCTGTTAAGGGCTTTTACGGCCACCGGATCAGTAAAGTCAAGGGACCGGTTCCCATATTTATTGGTTCCTACAAAGGAAGCCAGGCCTGGGTAATCCCTGGTCAAAACATCAAAATCATATCTGAACCGATG
>CAZAVR010000594.1:0-2809 GCA_964488435.1 uncultured Cytophagales bacterium
TGATCACCTCCTCCACCGATCCGGCGGTATCCATCGTGTCGACGGTGGTCATAGACTGTACACGTATAGGATACGCAGACCCCATCGGTATGTCACCGACAGAAACGCTTATTGTCTGCCTTCTTGTGTACTTTGTGAGCGATGGACAATAAAGGGTGGATTCTGTTTCAGGAAAAGCCTGATCCGTCATTGGAATACTGTTTCGGTAGTGATGCAAAAATATAACACAAAAATAGGGAATATCCATCCAAAAAGGAAAGAAAAAACTAATGTGGTTTGAGTGGGTAAAAAAATCAACATTCTCCGGAGCCCTCTTGTCTTGTTTGGGACGTCTCACAGGTTTCCGCAGGTGGAGGCTGACGGATATTCAGATGATCAAACAGAAAGTAGCTACAGAAGCAGCAGGACTCTACTGCGGATGGTGAGATACCGGTAGCAGTACCGACTTTAAAGCCTGGGGATTTTCTACTTTTCAAGGGCATTCGATGACGCTTTTTATGTAAACCGGCACCCGTAAGTTATTGAAATTTGTTATTATTTAGAAGTGGATTGCTGACATAATCAAGCAGGATGTTCCGTCGGATATTAGTGATAGGAAAGATTTTTGCACGTGAAAATCACCTGTTTATTTAAAGTAAACATGAGAGGATTTTGACGCCCCTTTTTGGGAGAATTTCTGTAGGATCTGGTGCGGAATCCGCGCTGATTTGAGTACTTTAAGTAGTCATAATATAGGGTGGCAGGCTTTTTTTAATATGAAAAAGTGTAGACGCAGGTGAATGTCATCTGCGTGCCATCTTTATCAGGCTACCATGCCTGGACGAGGCAATTGACGGAGATGTCAGCTTTTCTGACATAGAGGTATGTATACAGCGGGAGACACAGAAAATCACTCTGTAGATTACTTGTGGTTGACAATATCCCCGCTCTTGATGAAGCCTGCTTTGACTCTTTTTTTTACTTTCTAAAAGTGAAGATATCTTGAGTATTGTTTGCACTGACACCTTTGATCTTTGATGAAGTAAATTCAACGTATATGGTAACCTTATTTGATGAAAATTGGGCGAGAACAGTAATTATTCTGATAGGTTCCGGGATTGCCGGAACCCTGGTGATGACGGTATTTATGAATATCCTGTCGGCCTATAATAACAAAATCAAAAGTATGCATGTAGTATTGCGGACTATGCTCCCCTTTCGACGCAATCCGGGAAACCTTTCCTGGCGCAACAGGGAGGTACTAACCGGGTATGCTGCACATTATGGTATAGGTATATTTTTTATGTTTTTGTACCATGTATTGTGGCAATATGAAATTGTATATCCGGATTTTATCGGGGGGCTATTTCTCGGTGCGGCAGGTGGTATTATCTCCATCATTTTCTGGTATTGGTTTTTCGTGATTCATCCCAATCCGCCTTCTATTCCATTGAAAGGTTATTTTATAAATGTGTTTTTGGCGCACTTTGTATTTGCTCTGACTGCCATTGCAGCGTATCATCTTCTTACTGCCATTTTCAGGATGGTCTGAATATAGCGAAGGTTTAAGCTTTAACTTGTGAGAGCATCTCTCAGGTGGTATCTTTTCTTTAAAATGAATAGGTTATGAATCCGAAAAAAAGAACTTACCTGTGATGGGAATCTGCCAGGAAATTACGACGCTTCAGAAGACATTAGTGCGCCCGGTGATGACTATAATGATTTGGAGGAAAATTCGGGAGATCAGGTATGAAATGCAATTAATTGTTTTTTATTTCTACTTTTGTTGAATATACTGCTGAACTAAAGCAGGTATTTGAGAAATAAAAACGAAGCATACCAATTAAACTCACTATTGAAATGGCTAAAAAATCATCAATTGCGCAGAAATTAGCTAATCACATCTCTGAAATTGAAGGCAAAATTGCAGTTCTTCAGAGTGACCTGGATGTTGCAAAACAGAACTACGAAAATTACCTCACACACAAGCAGGTAATAGAGTCTATTCTCGGCTTACATGAAGCTCCGGATGTCGCGGCTCCGAAGAGAGTCTACAAGAAGAGAGCACCGAAAAACTAAAAACTAACCTCCGGATTCGGTAAGCAGTAATTGATCAGCTTACCGAATTTTTTTGTCATCAGGACCTGATTTGTATTTTGGCGCCGTTTTTTCGAATAGATTCATAGATGGCATCGATCACTATCATGTCCCTGACGCCTTCCTGTCCGGTTACATCAGAATCCGGTTTCCCGTTCAGAATGATGTCTGCGATGCCGTCCATTTGTGCAGTTTGATGGGTTACAACAGGCATGTTCATCGCGCCTAAATGCGTGCGTCCTCTGATAGGGCCGTATCCGAAAGCAGGGTTTAATTCTGCAAATCCTTTCTCGCCTATAAGATACAGTCTTTCGAAATGGTTGAAATTATATGTAGTACCGCAGCTGGCTATAATTCCGCTCGGAAATCCTAGCTGAAAGGTGACAGTTTCATCTACTTCACTGAATTTCACCGGGTCGGTTTTGGACTCCTGTGCAGTAACCCAGACGGGTTCTTCACCGGTGGCATATCTTGCTCCGTTTAATGCATAAATACCTACATCCATTACAGCGCCTCCTCCGGCCAGCGCTTTTTTCAGACGCCACTGATTTGGGTCGCCTGCTTTGAATCCCATGTAATTACTTACGTGGCATATTTTGCCAAATTCACCTGCAGTTCTCATACGGATTAGTTCCTTTGTGTGTGGTTCAAAATGCAGACGATAACCTATGTATAATCGAACACCGGCTTTTTGACAGGCAATGATCATTTCCCTTGCCTGTTTCGCATTTAC
>CAZAVR010000595.1:0-2807 GCA_964488435.1 uncultured Cytophagales bacterium
CATCTCATCATCGTCCACGTGTTTTCCAGCCGTTTCCATGGCCCTCAGCAGGGTGGCTTCGGTAAAATACTTGGGTGGGGATGTTCTTCCCTGATGGATCCTGGGTTCGTGGGGACCGGATTCTCCTTCTGTGAAATCGGGCATGATACGCTCTTCTTCTGCATTTTCTTTTTTAGCGGAAGTGTCACCGGCATAGAGCACACGCCATCCCGGTTCCAGGATTTGCTTTCCGGTGGCTTTGAATTCCACCTTCCCTACTTTGCCAAGTACTGTGGTGTTGGCTACCCGGCATTCGGGATAAAATGCGGCAATAAATCTTCTCGTAATCAGATCGTATATTCTTTTTTCATCGATGCCAAGACCAGCCGGCGGTACCCCTGTAGGGATAATGGCATGATGGTCGGTTACTTTTTTGTCGTCAAAGACAGTCTTCGACCTGGGAATCGGTTCACTAAGAAGTGGTGCCGTAAAGGCGTTATATGGGGTAAGATTTCTGAGAATACCTTCTATTTTCGGGTACATATCCTCGGGAAGATAAGTAGTGTCTACTCTGGGATAGGTGACGAACTTCTTCTCGTAGAGGCTCTGTATATGTTTTAAGGTATCCTCGGCGGAGTACCCGTACTTTTTGTTGGACTCCACCTGCAGGGAGGTCAGATCGAAGAGCCTGGGATTTCCTTCTTTTCCTTCTTTCCGCTCAAATGACGTGATTTCGAAGAGATGCTCTTTCAGATAAGCCAACCCTTTTTCAGCTTTCTCTGCGTTCCTGATCCGTTCAATGGTCGCGATAAATTCAGTTTCGCGGTAGATGGTTTTGAGTTCCCAGTAATCTTCCTGGGTAAAGGCATTGATTTCTTTCTGCCGCTGCACGATCATAGCCAGCGTGGGTGTCTGTACACGTCCAATGGAGAGAACCACATTTCCCTGGCCGAATTTTTTGGTAAAAAGCCGTGTGGCGTTCATCCCCAGTAGCCAGTCTCCTATGGCTCTGGCACTTCCTGCGGCGTAGAGATTGTCGTAATGCTCAGAAGGTCGCAGCTTGGAAAAACCTTCTCTTATGGCTTCTTCCGTAAGCGAAGAAATCCATAGCCTTTTTATAGAGACACTGCATTTTGCTTTGAGCAAAACCCATCTTTGAATCAGTTCTCCTTCCTGCCCTGCATCACCGCAGTTGATTACTTCTTCGCACTGGCTTACCAGTGTTTCTATCACCTTGAATTGTTTGTGTACACCTGCGTTTTCAATCAGCTTGATCCCAAAGTGGGACGGGATCATCGGCAGGTCCTCCAGGCGCCAGGACTTCCATTTTTCGGTGTAGTCGTGAGGCTCCTTCAGCGTGCAGAAATGCCCGAAGGTCCAGGTGACCTGAAAACCATTTCCTTCATAATAGCCATCTTTACGTTGTTTGGCACCCAGTACTTCAGCAATATCTTTGGCAACGCTGGGTTTTTCTGCAATACAAACTTTCACAATTCTCTGCATTTTCTGGCCTGCAAAGATACGCGAAAATGTATAACAGGCCGGGGGCATTTTGCCGCCCATCCCATAAGCGCATGGTGTGTAACCCAATATGATTATATTTACGCTTTTAAAGTGAAATGAAAACATACTTCCGGTTATTATCTTTTGCGAACCCTATTGCGCAATTTGCTGTACCGTATGTCATCTTTACTGTTTTAGGTGTCATATTTAATACATTGAATCTGGCGTTGCTGGCGCCCTTACTACAGACGCTTTTCGAAAATCGCGAAGGGGCTGTTGAAATAGTCCGGCCGGACAGCTGGCTGGATGTAACTGGCTATCTCGGGTACTATACGCAGCAGGCGAGTGCTTCTTACGGGCCTTTCGGGGCTTTGAAACTCGTTTGTGCCGTGATTGTCGTGTCCGTTTTTCTCTCCAATTTTTTTCGTTACCTGTCGCAATGGATTATGGAAAACCTGAAGATCCATACTTTGTTGAATTTGAGAAAAACAGTTTTTGACAAGGTTATGAATCTGCACGTTGGGTTCTTCAGTAACCAACGAAAAGGAGATATTATAGCCAGGGTGACGTCGGATGTTCAGATGGTTCAGTTTTCGGTAGCAGGTACCTTACAGGTGGTGTTCAAGGAGCCGCTTCAGCTGCTGGCCTACGTGTTTATGCTCTTTGCGATCTCCTATCAGCTGACTTTGTTTGCAGTGCTGGTATTGCCGGTGTCGGCATTTGCCATTTCCCGGATCGTAAAGCGTCTGAAAGAGCAGGCACATGAGGCGCAGGGCATGTTCGGTGTGATGATAAGTTATCTTGATGAAGCACTATCCGGGATAAAGATCATCAAAGCATTCAATGCAACGGGGGCGATCAAGGCCAAGTTCAATAACGAGAATGCCAGGTATTCTAATCTTGGCAGGAAAATGGCCCGTCGGCAACAACTCGGCTCACCCGTATCAGAGTTTTTGGGCGTTACGATGGTCGCTATCATCGTGATGTATGGTGGCGGGATGATTCTTAGCCAGCAGTCTCATCTGAGCGGCCAGGAGTTTATCGCCTATATCGCTATTTTTTCGCAGGTGATGCGGCCTGCCAAGGCTATTACCGACTCGTTCAGCAATATACATTCCGGAATAGCAGCAGGCGAACGTGTGCTTGAGCTGATTGATGAGCAGCCGGCCATCAAAGATGCATCCGACGCTGTAGCTCCGGCCGCTTTCTGTACTGATATCAGACTCGAAAACGTTAGTTTTTCTTATCCGGGCCGGAAAGTTCTGAAGTCGGTGACGCTCACGATCCCAAAGGGTAAAACGGTGGCTCTCGTAGGTCCTTCCGGA
>CAZAVR010000596.1:0-2807 GCA_964488435.1 uncultured Cytophagales bacterium
AAAGGCGGCAATGGCGCGAACACGCTTGCTGCCGGCAAAAAAGAACATATTGATAGATCTGCATTATTTGCCCTGCCTGGAATATTTCGCATGCATCTCACAGTTTGACGAGATTCATATAGAGGCGTACGAAAACTATCAGAAGCAAACCTTCAGGAACCGCTGCGAGGTGCTGACGACCAATAAAAAGGACACGCTTACGGTTCCGGTAAAGCATGAGCGAAAAAAGATGCTTTACAGAGATGTAAAAATTGATGATAGCCAGGACTGGATCAGAAGACACTGGGGGTGCCTGAAGTCCGCATACGGAAAATCGCCCTTTTTTGAGTATTATGCGCCTGATCTGGAACAGGTATATAAAAAACAACCGAAGTTTCTCTTCGATCTCAATAGGGAGTTGCTGACAATTTGTCTGAAATACTTGAATATAAAGCAAACTGTTGTGTACACTTTGTCATACAATGAAAGTGTGCCACCTACTGTTTTTGATGCAAGATTGCTCATAAAGGCAAAAAAAAATGAGGAAAATTGCTTTTTTTACAAAAACATCCCATATTATCAAACCTTCGGGAATGATTTTGTTCCTAACTTAAGCATTGTGGACTTGTTGTTCAATCAGGGACCCGAATCATCTGCAGTTTTGAAGCAATCAGGAAAAAATGATTTCTTCCTTACACATCAGAATGAACAAAGTAAGTAGTTTATTCGTTTAGTACTAAATGGTAGTCAACACAATATTCCTCTTTTCATGGAAGCTAAATTTTCGAATCGAGTTAAAGAAGTGATCACAATGAGCCGTGAGGAAGCCTTGCGCCTCGGTCACGATTATATAGGTGCTGAGCACTTATTGCTGGGAATGATCCGGGAAGGAGAAGGTGTTGCTGTGGCATTACTCAAAAAACTGGGGATAGGTCCCCAGGAAATCCGCGAGCAGATCGAACTGGCAACGAAAGGCTCTGCAACCACCAATGTAAAGAACCTGCAGAACATCCCGCTGACGAGGCAGTCGGAGAAGGTGCTCAAGATCACTTATCTGGAAGCTAAAATTTTCAAAAGTCCGTTGATTGGAACAGAACATCTGCTGCTTTCTATTCTCAGGGATACCGACAATATAGCTACGCAGGTTTTGAATCGGTATAATGTTAACTATGACGTAATCAAAGAGATGCTGGAATATCAATCATCAGGAAATCATCCACACATGGGTCCCGAGACTGAGGACGGTGATGAGGATGCACGCGGTGGAATGTTCGGAGGATCTTCCACCGGTAAAGAATCTAAGAGTACCGAGAAATCCCGCACCCCCGTATTGGATAACTTCGGTCGTGACCTGACCAAGCTGGCGGAAGTCGGCAAGCTTGATCCCATAGTCGGCCGCGAAAAAGAAATCGAAAGGGTAGCGCAGATTCTCAGCCGTAGAAAGAAGAATAATCCTATTCTGATCGGAGAACCGGGTGTAGGTAAAACTGCGATAGCGGAAGGGCTGGCACTCCGGATCGTCCAGAAGAAAGTAAGCCGGGTGTTGTTCGGAAAACGTGTGGTAACATTGGATCTGGCTTCACTTGTTGCGGGCACCAAATACAGAGGTCAGTTCGAGGAGCGCATGAAAGCGGTCATGAATGAACTGGAAAAGTCTCCGGATGTAATCCTTTTCATTGACGAGCTTCACACCATCGTTGGAGCAGGCGGAGCTTCAGGGTCACTGGATGCTTCCAATATGTTTAAACCGGCTTTGGCGCGCGGAGAGATTCAATGCATCGGTGCCACTACACTGGATGAGTATCGCCAGTACATTGAAAAGGACGGTGCCCTGGCACGTCGGTTCCAGATGGTAATGGTAGATGCCACTTCTGTGGAGGAAACCATTCAGATCCTTGAAAACATCAAGGACAAATACGAGGATCACCACCATGTTAACTACACTCCGGAAGCCCTGGAATCGGCTGTGAAGCTTTCAGAGCGCTATATTACTGACAGGTTCCTTCCGGACAAGGCCATTGATGTAATGGATGAAGTAGGAGCAAGGGTTCATATAAGCAATATCACTGTTCCAGAGGATATCCTGAAGCTCGAAGAGCAGATCGAGAATATCAAGATCGAGAAGAACAAAGTGGTGAAAAGCCAGAAATATGAAGAGGCGGCGCAGCTTCGCGACAGAGAGAAGAAGCTCATTGACCAGCTCGACAGAGCCAAGCAGCTTTGGGAGGAAGAAACCAAGAAGAAGAGATATACCGTTACCGAGCACAATGTCGCCGAAGTGGTAGCCATGATGACCGGGATTCCTGTTACCAACGTTTCCATGGACGAAGGAAAGAAGCTTCTTCACATGGGCGAGGAGTTGAAAGGTCGTGTAATCGGACAGGATTCGGCGATCGACAAGCTCGTAAAAGCCATACAGCGGACACGGGTAGGTCTTAAAGACCCTAAAAAGCCGATCGGTTCCTTTATTTTCCTGGGGCCAACCGGAGTAGGAAAAACTGAGTTAGCCAAAGTGCTGGCCACCTATCTCTTCGATAAAGATGAATCGCTGGTGCGGATAGACATGAGCGAGTACATGGAGAAATTCAGCGTATCTCGTCTGGTGGGAGCGCCTCCGGGTTATGTAGGCTATGAGGAGGGAGGTCAGCTCACCGAGAAGATCCGCCGCAAGCCTTACAGTGTGGTGTTGCTGGATGAGATAGAGAAAGCCCATCCGGATGTATTTAATATCCTCCTTCAGGTACTTGACGACGGTATACTCACTGACGGACTGGGCAGAAGGGTTGATTTTCGTAACACCATCATCATCATGACTTCGAATATCGGTG
>CAZAVR010000597.1:0-2802 GCA_964488435.1 uncultured Cytophagales bacterium
TGAAGGATATCGCTCCCTATCCGCCTTATCCGGGAACCGGCGCTTATTTTCATAACAACCGGGTCTCACTATGGCATCTGGGCGCTAGACTGAAATTAAGCCGTACTTGCGCTGTACTTCTGCTTTCTCTTTCGAATAATCTCGGCAGGCACGGTGGCGGTTTTCTGGAGCAGCCAAGGCGTCAGTTTTCAGCTTTGGTTTCAGGATATACCCCGCTTCTTCCGGATGCGAAGCGATGGCAACTGGTGTGGAAGCTGGCTGTGGATAGCGGAACTCTTTTTGACAACAGCACGGGTATTTACCTGGGCCTTCGAACGCAGTGGTAGGCAGAAAAAATCAATTCATCGTTTGGCAAAAGACGCTATCTTGCGTTGGTTTATTATTTTGATGTCAGATATGAAAAAGTATACTCTTCTTTCAGCTTGTTTTTTTCAGTTGATGTTTTGTGCAATACATCATGAAAGTGCGTTTGCTTATTTACCTGAGGAGGCGAAAAGCCAGGCGGTTCTGAAGAATTATCGTTTTGATGCGGGGGCAGCCCGATTGGGCGGGTCCTCAGAGATAGTAAGTGACGACAGGTTGGCCAGTAAGAAGGGGATTGCCTTAAGGAAGGCCGCGCCGGCCGCATTGGATGGCGAGAGATTCGAGCCGGATATCATTTTTGATGTACAGGTGGAAGAAGCCGGGCGTTACGTGATGAGCACGACAGCATTTACTGATCCTGAGGGAGAGGTGTTGATGAAGAATGCGAAGACCAAGTTCGAGTCATTATACATAAAGATTCAGATAGATGAAAACCGGCCGACCAAACGGGTTGTTTACGTACCATGGGATGTCCGAAAGCAGCGGTCCGGTGTATTTGATTTTTCCGGGCAGAAGCAGCAGCTTAAAATATGGCTTCCCCGCGGTGTGAGGCTGGACTTTATTGAGCTGACACCTTATTCACCGCCAAAAGTACCTTTAGCAGCGCAAAATTACAAGCCGACAGTCACTCCGCCTGCGTCCAGACCCCGCCTGTGGGTGAACCGGGAAACCCTGCCGCTGGTAAAAGCAAACCTGGAATCGGTGGAACATAAGGCTGCCTGGGACAAAGTAAAGAAAACAGCACTTGAGCCATTTGATTTCAAATTCAGTCCCGGACAGGAAGTGTCCTTTAATGCGCCGCTGGAAAAGGCAGCCGAGGCCAAAGCCTTTTACTACCTGATGACAGGTGACAAAAAGGTTGGGAAAGAAGCCATCACACTGATGCGTGATTACTTGTCGTTGGTGGAATTCGGAAATTTGCTGGACATCACCAGAGAGGTGGGCAAAGCTATTTATGCAGCTTCAGAAGTATACGACTGGTGTTATGATCTGATGGCCCCCGAGGAGAAAGCTACCTTGCGCAAACATTTGATGCGACTGGCCGACGACATGGAAATAGGATGGCCTCCCTTTTTGACTAGTGTGGTGAACGGACATGGGAATGAAGCACAGGTGTGCCGGGATTTGCTTTCCATGAGCATTGCTATTTACGACGAGGATCCGTTGCCGTATCAGTATTGCTCTTATGCGATGCTGGAAGTGCTGGTTCCTTTGCGCAAATTTGAATACCAGTCGCCGCGGCATAACCAGGGTGTCAATTATGGCGCCTACCGTTTCGGGTGGGATATGCACGCCGCCACCCTATTTCAGAAGATGACAGGTAAACCGGTGTTCGACGATAATATAAAAGGTGTCCGCCAGTTTTGGTTGTACATGCGCATGCCCGACGGACAGATGCTGAGGGATGGGGACGGTTTCAATGCGGGTAAACCCGGGGAGTTTTTTTATTGGAAATCACCCATGACCATGTTGCTGTGTTATGCTTATGCGAAGGATCCTATTTTGAAGGGAGATTTTGTTGCCCAGGGTGGTTTGCCTGCTGATCCTATTTCTTTTTTATTGTTGAACGATCCTGCTTTGAAAGCAGAGGAGAGCAGGGAGTCTTTACCGCTCACCAAAGACTTCGGCCCGGTATTGGGCTCTATGGTGGCGCGTACAGGCTGGAATATCGGCCTGGAAAGCAACGACGTGGTCGCGGAGATCAAGGGCGGCGGCTACCATTTCGGAAATCATCAGCATGCTGATGCCGGCTCCATACAGCTTTATTACAGAGGAATCCAGTTCGGAGATCTGGGGGTTTACAAGTTTTACGGAACACCTTACGATATAAGCTTCAATAAAAGGTCTGCGGCGCACAGCATGATGTTGGCAGTGGATCCATCAGAAAAGATTTTTAAGGATGCAGCCAATGACGGGGGAACGCGGTTTAACCAGCGTTATCCAAAGACTCCTGGAGAAGTTACTTCAGACCCCTGGTTCAAAAACGGCGAAGTGTTATCGGCAGATTTTGGTCCGTCGAAACTTAAGCCCGCTTTCAGCTATTTCGCGGCCGGGCTTGCCAGCGCCTATACCGATAAAGTTGAAAAATATACAAGAGCTTTTTGTTTCCTGAATCTGAACCGGGAGGATATTCCCGCAGCCATTATCCTTACTGACGATATGCAGACGAGTTCGCCGGATTTCAAAAAATACTGGCAGATTAATGCGCACAACAAGCCTGAGATTACCCGTAATGGTTTTATTTTGTACAATCAGCGAGGCACAATAAAAGGGAAGACACATGTGGAGATGCTTTTGCCTGGGCCTGCGGAGCGAAAACTCGAAGTTTTTAGCGGAGAGGAAGCCAATCATGTTTTTGAGACGAAATTGACGGCGCCGCCGTCGGTGGATCAGCCCGAAGTCAGCGGACATCGTATCATGGTAACCCCCGTCAAGCCC
>CAZAVR010000598.1:0-2796 GCA_964488435.1 uncultured Cytophagales bacterium
ATATTTTTCTATATGGCGATATCGGCAATTATGTTCATTCCTGTATATCAATAATGAAAGGCCCACTGTTAACACCGGCGATAGCGCGGTCGTCAAAGGAGCTACGAGAATTGCCTTTCCAAACCGAAAACTATATACCAGGCAAAGTGCTCCAATAGCGTTAAGAAGCTGGATGAAAAATGCAAAAACGCCACTGGTCCAATTAATCGGAGTATTAAAATCCGTCAGAAACAACGCAACAGGAATGAACATAATTGCCGATATCGCCATATAGAAAAATATATTTTCAGCATCACAGAACGCATTGGCAAAACGCATTAAAAATCCCTGTACTCCCCACGCAGCCATTGGGATAAGAGCAAGCAGAATCAGATTTGTGAAGGAAGCACCACCTGCCGTTTTTTCGGGAAATTGGTAAGAGAGTATAACAATTGATAAGACGGCCAAAAAGATACCCACCCAACCCATCACACCGGAATTTTCCCGAAGAAAGATTACGGCCAAAAAAATCGTCACCATGGGCGTTAGTGAAAGCACGGGGAAAACGAGGTAAGCGGGTAGTACCTTTAATAAAAAAAACAACATCATCTGTCCTCCTGCTCCCAATAAACCTAATGCCATTCCGAATCCAATTACCTTTTTTGATTTATTCAACTTCAGTTTGTTCAGTCTAAGGGCAGCTAATGCAACAGGCGCCATACCGGCAGCCCAGACGATATATCCCAACGTCGGAGGAAAGCCTTTTTTTTCGGGAATTTCAATCAATGCCCCCCAAACTCCAATAAACAGAATATGAGAAACGCAATATAGTATCCAGCTCCGCAGGTAGGGCATAGGGCTAACGTTTTATTTCAGGTTATCGCAAAACCAGTTTAACATTTCGGTCAGGACCTTCAAATGACTACGCGGTTTCAGATCAGGACGCCAGCTATGTCCTTCCTCAAGAAATCTTACCATTCTGGTCTTAACTCCTAATTTATAAAGCAGTGTATACATTTCATCCGATTGTCCAACAGGAACTTCATTATCCGCTTCGCCATGCAGAAAAAGTATCGGAGTGCTTACCTGTTCACTGTACTTCAGGGGAGACCTCTCCCAAAGAAGATCGAAATTTTGCCAAAGTTTTCCGAATTCGGCTTCCATTAACAAATGATATAATGATTGCCCAGAAAAACTGATTAAATTACTAATACCACCATCCGAAACGACACACTTAAAAGCTCGAGTTTGCGTAATGATCCAATTAGTCATGTACCCGCCATAACTTTGACCATAGACCACCCGTTTTTCTTTATCAATCCATTGGTATCGGGCCAGAACATTTTGAATTCCGTCCATCAGATCTCGATAATCCCCTCCTCCCCAATCGCGGTGAGTTCCTGACGTGAACTGTTGTCCGTAACCATGACTCCCTCGGGGATTCATAAAGAAAACCGCGAAACCATTTAGCGAAAGAAACTTGATCTTTTCATTATACTCATAGCCAAACATGTTGTGCGGCCCGCCATGGATAACCAAAGCAAGAGGATAGGATTTTTCTTTATCCCAATGCGCGGGAAACAGTATCCAACCCTGGAGTTTAAGCCCATCGCTTCCTGTAAAAAGAAGCTCCTCACATCTGCTCGAAGCAAATTCCCTAGAGGCTAACTGGTTGAAATTTGACCGGTTTTCAATCTTCCCTGATGCGATACAATATCTGAACACCTCGTCAGGAGTATCGGGATCAGAAGAAATGATCAAAATATCTTTTTCATGATTAACGAAAGCAAAATCCTTAATGATCCGGCTTCCCGACAAGGCAATGTTCAGATTCCCTTCCCGATTGTATTTAAACACCGTCGTTCTCCCATGATCTCCAACTAAAAAATAGAGCTCTGACCCGTTTGGGGACCATTTAACACATTCTATTTTCCGATCCATCTCATCTCCTACCCGGACGATTTCTCCGCCTTCGGGACGGATCAGACACAAACCTGTGTCTTCCATACAACTGTCTTTCGACGTGTATTCGCTTTGTGTGTGAAGATAAGCAATTGTATTTCCCGATGGCGACCACACAGGCTGGTAACAGCTCCCTTCTCCTGTTGATAAAACAGATATTGCATGAGTCCGGCAGTCCACAAGACAAAGAGAATTCCGATGGTTACAATCCGGGGTCTCAGTGAGATTACTGATAAAGCACAGCGAGGAACTGTCGGGCGACCAGGAAAACGAATGAACTTCCCGGTCGACCCAGGTGAGCGGATACTGGGAGCGCGTCTCTAAGTCAAATATCCAGAGCTGATTATATTTCCCGTTCCAAAACCCCGGCCGATTCCTTCCACCTTTCGTTTTACACAAGAGGTTTTCGACTGCTAAAACATTTGTATCTGAGAGGCAAGCAATTGCTGCTACTTCTTTGAGAAAAGCTACCTTCTTCTCGTTGGGCGAAAGCGCCACACCATACAGGGACAAATGGCCCGTGAAATAATGTCCGATCTTCAGATCGAAAAGATGCTCGGTTAAATGTCCGCTGCGATTATGAAGCAAAATTTGCCCATTGTGTTCAAGAAGAATTCTTTCTCCATCCAAAAAAACTGCTGCTACCGTTCCGGAAAGGGTACGCCGAATTTGCCCGGATTGCGTGTCCCATTCACAAACCGTATGTTCGAGTTCGTTTGTCTCAAAATTCCTAGACGACAAATTAACAAGAACAGATTCACTGCCGCCGATAGTTACAATTGATGTTAACTGTACAACCGATTCCAGAAAATGCCGGGAAAAAGCTTCAGACAATGAGTCATTCATAAAAAAGAG
>CAZAVR010000599.1:0-2795 GCA_964488435.1 uncultured Cytophagales bacterium
TTTCCTGAGGCAGGACAAATAGAAGTAGAATGGCGCAGTTTTCAGCTCGACCCTACGATCAGAGCGGGAAAAGGTGTTCGTCTGGAAGAGTACCTCGCTGAAAAAAAAGGGTGGACGTTGGAACAAGCCACACAGATCAACCATCAGGTATCTGGCACTGCCAGCGCGGTAGGGCTTGATTTTCATCTTGAAAAAGCGGTGGTAGCCAACACCTTTGATGCACACAGGGTGCTTCAGCTTGCTAAAAAGAATGGCGTCGGAGACACGATGGAAGAAAAGCTTTTCAACGCCTATTTCAAAGAAGGAAAAGATGTCAGCGATCATGCCACACTCACAGCGCTTGCTGTAGAAGCCGGTATGGATGCGCAAACTGTACGATCGGTACTGGAATCGGGCGAGATGGCAGATGAAGTACGAAACGACATAAAAGAATCGCAGCAATTGGGTGTGAGAGGCGTCCCTTTCTTTGTGCTCAACAGAAAATACGGCATTTCAGGCGCGCAACCCAGCGAAGTTTTCCTGCAGGCATTACAACAATCCTTCGGCGAGTGGATCAGAGAAAACGGCGCTACTCCTCTGCAAACCATAGAGGGAGCCGTGTGCACGCCCGATGGCGCATGCGACTGACACTACCGATAGGCCGGCATGAGATTCTCAAAGCATTACCTGGCAGCTTGCTCCGCCTACATCTTATGGGGGATTGTCAGCCTTTTATTAAAGCCTCTCGCGGGATACCCCTCCCTTGACATCTTGTTCTACAGGGTTTTCTTTTCTGCCGCTGTACTGTGTTTGCTCAATGCCGCATTCCGAAGGAAAGTCATAAAACAGCGTCTTGAAGAATTTCGTCTGTTAGCCCCATCCAGGAAAAAGCGAACCATTTGGCTCTCCCTTTCCGGAGGACTGTTATTGATCATCAACTGGTTGTCTTTCATATTTGTGATGAACCATGTGAGCATCAATGCCGCATCCTTCGCCTATCTCATCTGCCCGATCATCACCACACTTCTTGCTTATTTTATTCTGAACGAGACACTCGGGACCTGGCAATGGGTAGCAGTTGCCATTAGTGTCATCAGTTGTATCCTGTTGTCTCTCGAAAGTTTCAACACCATTCTCTACAGCCTTATCGTATCTGTCTCTTATGCATTGTATCTCGTGAGCCAGCGCAAAAATGACTTCTTCGACAGATTTACACTCATGACCATCCAGGTGCTTATAGCTTCTGCAGCCCTGCTTCCCCTCTTTCCCTCCTATGCTTCTCCCCTCTCCGGTGACACCACTTTTCACTACACTATGCTGGTTATCGTATTATTTTTTACTATACTTCCATTATATCTCAGCTTATATGCGCTTAGTGGAATAAGCTCATCCATGATGGGTATCCTGATTTATATGAACCCGCTCGTTAACTTTCTGATTGCAGTATTCTATTTTAATGAAAAGATAAGCCTGATGCAGTTTTTGGGTTATTCCATGACTGTACTATCCATTTTAATCTTTAACAAAAATAGTGATGAGTCATCCGCAAATGTTACAGAAAACGTCACCTACACCGGCCAAACCCCCAGCGACGACACGCGCGAAACCAACTGATATGACCAAATATACCTAAATAAGGGATCAAAGTAATTCTACATATTCATCCCAAATACTACAAATACTTCTTTTGTTTTCTACATACTTACTCATTTATCAAGCCTTACTTTGTAACAAGTTATCCGGCCGGATAAAATAGTACAAAAGCCAGTCGGATGCTTTCAAGTGTTATGGAAGGAAACTTCCCCCGGTATCTATCATTGGAAGATGCGCGATGGTTATTTTACACATTATTTACATAGTACGTCGCAAAAATTCTTTAAATCTGATCTTCATTGAGGGGGTGTCCGCTACCGTAGCATCGGGGTAACTTGATAGTTAACGTGATCTTCAAATGTGGTACTTCAGAATCATAATCCTACTCAACTTTGTTCTCGTTTTTGAAACAAATGCGCAGATTTTTTTCGGATCGGGAAGGGCAATTTCTGACTATAAAGGCGCATACAAAGTGGACTCTTTCCCTATTCAGGTCAAAAATCTCCCCGCGGCTATTGACGATAAATTCGGCATATCAAAAATCTGTTTCAGCATCTCCCATCCCAGAGTAAGCGACCTTAAAATAGAATTGCTCAGTCCGGATGGAACGAGTATATGGCTCACCAACCGCAATGGTGGTGATGAGGGCGAAAACTATGTCAACACCTGCTTCAGATCCAATGGATTTTCAGGCTATATACATCAGGCCAAATCGCCGTTCGTTGGTGAATATATCCCCGACGGGCGTATTTCTTTCCTCAATAACGCTCAAAATCCCAACGGCACCTGGCATCTGCTTATACAGGATCTTCGCGACGGAACATCCGGAAATCTGAATTTTGTCACGCTCGAATTCGGAGAAAATCCAAATCCCGACCAGGGAAATATTAACTGTTCACTGGAAAACGGTTCGGCCTGTGCATGCCCGGATGGTGGCACCGATTGCGAACTCCTTCCTGATCTGATTATTATACCCAGACTCACGGAGCAACAGGTAAAAGAATACCCATGGAATGACCCCTATTACCCCGGCCAGCTTCGCTTTGCAACGTCTATCGGTAACATAGGCGATGGTCCCATGGAAGCTTTCGGAAACAATTCCTGGTTTTGTGGCCACAAACAGGTAAAAGACTCTTCGGTGGTATGCCGTGGTGGTGGAAGACCCAGACAGGAAATACTTCAACGTATCTATAAGAAATCAGGTGACCGCCTGGTTTGGAAAG
>CAZAVR010000600.1:0-2793 GCA_964488435.1 uncultured Cytophagales bacterium
TTAACATCATCGCAATTATATTGCTCCGTAAACCGGCGTTGAGGGCATTGAAGGATTACCGCGATCAGCGAAAGACCACAGCAAACCCGGTTTTTGACCCGGAAGTATTGGGTATTCGCGATAGCCAGGTATGGAAAGCCAGGTCGGATAACGATCGAATGGCCAATTGAGACATTCTGCGTCATCGTTTTTGTTCAATCGTTCCGGCTGAAATCAAATTTTCTGCTTATCTGCGACGAATTCCGAAAGCGCATACTATCTAGGGTTGGCTTTCGGTATTTGTTCTTCCCCAGTCTTGCTTGGTGAGATATCCTAGCTTGATGTGATAGTCCGTTCCCGGCGCCCTTTGGCTTCTGCCTTTCACATGTAATTGACGACGGTATTATCACGTTTTAGAACTGCATATTTAATACACTCTACTGTATGGCCGAATGTGGTTCTTTAACAAAGTCAGTCTATAGTCGTCATACAAATGTTTAAATCACCTTATTTGCAACGCGGAATCATTGAAAGCCAAAAACCGCCCAAACTAGTCAAATAATTCGGTTGCCTTTTCGACTATCTATCATAACGAGGCGGTATAAGCACTTACATTTGGTTTTGAGAGTACTTTGTGATTTCAGCGGCAACGCGTAAAACCCGTTCCCATCGCGATTTCTAACTCACCATCTTCAATTCTCCCATATTATTGAACAAAGCATGTCTTACAAACTGCTTCATGTTCCGGCTGATTCTTTCCTTATTGACACGGCAATAACGTTGAGTCGTCCTGATACTTTTATGCCCAAGCATCTTGGAAACATCTTCAAGAGGGACGCCCAGGTTTAGCATGATGTCGGCAAAAGTATGACGGGCAAGGTGCGTTTTCAGCTCACGGTTGATCTTGCAGATGACTGCAATTTCTTTCAGATAACCATTATAATTAGCATTGGAATCAACCGGTATCAGTTGGTTGTTGACTAGTCTTTTGGGATGGTTTTTGTATTTTTCGATCAACTCCTCCACAACCGGTAGGATGGGGACCATCTCCGAAACACCCGTTTTGCCCCGGTCTTTGATCAACCATCTTTCTTTGGCCGGGCCGACGAGGATGATGTTTTCAGGCATGAGGTTGTAGAGATCCTGGTAGGCAAAGCCGGTGAAGCATTGAAAAATATAGGCATCGGCTACCTCGTTGAGCCTCTCGATACCGAAGTCTTTTTGGTAGATGGCATAGACTTCGTCCAACTCAAGAGGCAGAACTTCTTTCTGATCACCCCCGCAAACAAAATCGGCGATAGGGTTAACGGTGATGACGCGTTTCTTTATCCCGATCTTTAAAATCTGCTTGGTTTTTTTGATGTGCTTCTTAGCTGTGGCATCATCCAGAGGCCTATCGACTTCCAGTGTAAAATAGTCGTACAGAATGTCCCCGAAGTCAGGCATTATCTCCGTATAGAGAATATCCGAAGCATGAAATTTGTCCTGAAGGAATTTTATCACCTTTCTTTTGGTAGACTTCCATTGGCGTAGCGTACCATCAGATCGCGATCCTTTCTCCACAAGCTTTTCAAAGCGGGTTATAAATTCGGTAAACCCGTCCATCAGGGAAAAATTACTGTTTTCCGGTTTATGCGGCTGCGGATCCGCACGGACCTGGCTCTGTGATGAGATAAGCTGGTTGAATTGAACCAGAAGGTGGTTATAGTTCTGTTGCAGTTCCGCTATCGGGTTGAGAGGAGCGAACGGTGTTGGTTGCAGTCCAAAGGCCGCCATCTGCTGCATGAAGCCATGCAGCTGGGCCTGCATGGCAGCGAACATGACCTGCATTTCCTGCACTGGATTTGATGCTACCGGTTGTGAGGGGACAAAAGGTGCCGTGTTGACGAAAGGATATGGGTTGGTAGGGAATCCAGTTGGTACCGGCATAGGAGGCATGGGATACTCAAGGGGTGGCTGCGCCATATTGAATGTCTGCTGTGCTGGTGGTGTTTGATTTGGTAGAGTTTGATTTGGCAGTGAGGCAGGCTTTGTTTTCCTACGATTGCTTTCGTAAGACTCTCTGACCATTAAAGGCGTGACATTTTCTTCTTCGTATTGAACGCAGAGCCTTTTGTAAATGCGGATCAGCTCTCCGGAAATTTCGGTGACCCGGTTGTTGATGTCCCGGTATTCCGACTCGGTTTTAAGAACGGTCTTTGTTACGACATCCCAGTTCTTAGGGGCGATGCTGCCAACGGAGACTTCTTTTGAAGGATGGCCCAAAATGGTAATACGGATGTACAAAGGGGCCTTCCCGTTTGCCTTTACCTTACTCTTGTGAACCCACGGAAGGAGTTCAAGGGTTGGTTTGATCTTCATTTCTCCACATTTTAAAGGTTGTCGAAGCTTTTGGCTTGACTTCCAGGTCTCACAGCACATCAAACACGTGTTCGGTAATCAAAAATAGGGCATGGGTCCTTTCAAAAGGCCCCGGCCGGTTTCATGTGGTATGCATTGCAGCGATTTGATTTAAAAATTTTACGCTGCCTGAAGATACTGTGATCCCTGCCGAAGATGTCCACCATTTATCGGGATGATGTCCACCATTCTTACCACCATTTAAGAAGAAGCGAAATGAATCAAAAAAGAGAAGAAATTTCTTTCCGGCTGATTTTCAGCACCATATAAATAAAAAAGGTGCTATTTCTAGCACCTCCTGTGATCCCGCTGGGACTCGAACCCAGGACCCATACATTAAAAGTGTATTGCTCTACCAACTGAGCTACGGAATCATTGACTCGTTCGTCAAACGTGGGTGCAAAATTAGGAGAG
>CAZAVR010000601.1:0-2774 GCA_964488435.1 uncultured Cytophagales bacterium
TGAACACCGATTTCCAGGTTTCCGCCGGCTAACCTCCTGACAGAAAGAGCATCATCAAAATCCTTGGCATCGAGCGGATCGATAGTAAACGTAAGCACATCCCTGAAGTCTTTCCGGCCTTTTATTTCTTTTGCCGTAATTTTTTCGGGAATTGCCTCCGACTCTTTATTCACCTCGCCGGGAAATTCTGCCGGAAGACCAAACTCCGCCAGGATAGCGTGCATCTCGGTATTATGGTCGCCGGCCTTACCGAGCACACTGGTTACTTTCCCTAACGCCGGCCTTGACCGGGTAGCGCGGCTGGTGATTTCAACGATAACCTTCTCTCCGTCCCGGGCGCCGCCTGTCTCATTTAAAGGAATATCTACCGGTTCGTAAATCCGCCGGTTATCGGGCTTCACAAATACGTACCTTCCGCCGTGGTGCATCACACCAACTATATGTTGCTCAACCGGGTTTACTATCTCAACCACCCTGCCCTGTTCATGCCCGTTCCTGATACGCCCGTAAAGCTGGACTTTAACCTGGTCACCGTCGATGGCGCCGCGGAGATCGTCCGTATCCACGTAGATATCCGAATCCATCCCTTCTGCCACTATATAGGCAAAATTCCTGTTTACGTGCTCTACCCTGCCAAGCCGCTGATCGGCCTTCATCGGGCTCCGGGCTTCACCCGGGCGCTCCCGGGCCGTCCTGTTCGTGTTTCTACCGTCCTGTTCTGCCGGCGCGTCTCCACCCGCCGCATCGCCATTTTCCTGCTGCCGGCTGCCCAACCAGCGGTATAAACCTTCTCTTTCGGCTGCAATAAGGCCTTCCACTACCAGGTCCTGGAAAATCTCATGGTAAAGCACCTTCAATTTCGGATCGCCGATTTCGAATGTCCGTATAAACTCCGGGAACCTGAACATCGGGTCTTTCAACCGCCCGAGCGCTTGTGTCAGCTCCAGTTTTATCGATTTTACCAGTTCCGAAAAATAATCCCCGGTTACCGGGTTAGCTTTCTTTATGGAAGCCGGTCCTTTTTTCTTTTCTTTTTTCTTAGTCATAAATAATTCTTGTACCTGGCTCCTGCCCGGTTTTGTACTCAGGGAGCTACCCTGACAATATTTTCTTCTCTGACGACCGGCTGCAAATGCATCTTCAGATATAGCTGGGCAAGTACAACTACGTCCTCCCGGCAATATCGCCCTATTTTCTCCGGATCGTTCTCTTCATAATAAACACGCGTTACCTGGTCTCCGCTCATTTCATTTTTGCTCCCGGGAATATCGAAGATCGCCGCAAGGAGATCAAGCGATGTATAGGACTTATAATCACCGAATTTCCATAGCTCCATCGTATCCTGGTGTAAAATTTCCCAGGGCCTTTTGCCCGACAACTGCAGTGCGCGCGGCAGCTCTATCCCGTTCACAAGCATCCTCCTGCAAAGAAAAGGGAAGTCGAATTCCTTCCCGTTGTGAGCGCACAAAACCAGGTAATCCTGGTTATACCGCTCGATAAGAGCTTTAAAAGCCCGGAGCATTTCTCTTTCATCGCTCCCGGAAAGCGAAGACACCTTCAGTGCCGGCTCGTCCTGTTCATTGAAATAGATCGCCCCAAAGGCAATGCAGACGATCCTGCCGAACTCAGCCGATATCCCTGCCTGCTCATAATACAGCTCTTCTGTTGTATATGATTCATAATCACCTCTTTTCCTGATCGTCGCAGCCCGTTTGTCCCAAAGCTGCTGCATACGGGGCGACAACTGCTCATAAGCTCCGTGGGAAGCGATCGTCTCCAGGTCGATGAAGAGAATATTTTTTACTTTTTTTCGAAACTCCGGAGTCATAGTAAGTCTTTTAATTATTATCAGTCACAAGTTCCATCCCGAACAACTCTGCCAGATGGGTCCTTAAACTTTCTGAAACTTCACGCACATCTATTTTCCGCGCCAGTTCAAGCTGCATGGAAGTTACGGCCTTGTCTGATATTCCGCAAGGTACAATATGCCCGAAATAAGCCAGATCAGGGCTTACATTCAGTGCAAAACCATGCATGGTCACCCACCTGCTGGTTTTCACACCGATAGCGCAGATCTTCCTGGGAGGCCCCGATCCGTTATGCCCGAGCCAAACCCCGGTAAGCCCCTCTATCCTGCCGGCAACCAGCCCGTAACCTGCCAACGTTCTGATCACTGCTTCTTCCAGGGTCCTGATATAACGATGAATATCGGTAAAAAAGTGATCGAGGTCCAGGATCGGGTATCCTACAAGCTGTCCGGGACCATGATAAGTAATATCGCCTCCCCTGTTAATGCGGTAATAGGCTACTTCCTTTTCGGTCCTTGCCTGATCACTCAGCAAAAGATGATCTTCCTTCCCGCTCTTGCCAAGGGTATAAACATGGGGATGCTGGCAGAAGATGAGATAATTGTCCGTCAGCATTTGTTTTTCCGGCTCCAGTTTCCGATTATTAACCTTTCGGTCTACAATTTCCGAGAATATTTTTTCCTGGTAGTCCCAGGCTTCCTTATAATCCAGCAGACCGAGATCCCTGAAATATACCTTTTTATTTTTTTCTAACTCCATTCAAACTATATCATTCTGAAGCCTCCGGGCTCCGCGTATATCATAGAGAACAACATATTCCCTAAAAATATTCCATACTATATTTGTTTCGATACATGGCCGAACACAACGACACCGGCAACTGGGGCGAAGACCAGGCCGTACGCTACCTTGAAGAGAAAGGGTACGTGATCCATTTCAGGAACTTCCGGTACAGCCACGCGGAAA
>CAZAVR010000602.1:0-2765 GCA_964488435.1 uncultured Cytophagales bacterium
GGTTATCATAAGACGGCCATCCGGCATCACAGCCAATTTCGGATCCCGAAGGTCAATCCCGGGTTCGTCGATCAAAGCCAGACTTTCCCAGTTAAGCCCGTCGGCGGATTTGATAATTCTCAGTTTACCATCTGCGCTTTCACCAGGCTTTGC
Organism: uncultured Cytophagales bacterium; assembly: GCA_964488435.1. GTDB lineage: Bacteria > Bacteroidota > Bacteroidia > Cytophagales > Spirosomataceae > JBEBSO01. The sequence continues at coordinate 154 of CAZAVR010000602.1, forward strand.
ATGCACCGGTGAATGACCTTCTCCCTCTCTGAAAGCACATAAAAACTGATTCTTGTGCCATATCAGATCCGTAAATGCATTATGACTGCCTTTGTCCCAAATTTTTGACGACGGCAAAATTTCGGGAGCAGCTTCTGCCTCCCGGAAGTAGGATAACGGAACTTTCGAGAAATAAATCGAGCTCCTTCCTTCATGTGAAGAATAGTAAGAAATCCAAAGCGCCCCGTCGCGAACCACCATCCCGGGGTAACTATTGTCACCCGAAGAAGGGAAACTCAGCACTTTCCTGAATTTCCCACCCGGAGCGCCTATGAACAATCCTGTATAAACGTCACGCTCGTACACGCGGGTTCCCATAATGATCTTCTGGTCATCGGTAAAAACAAAATTGGGACCGCCCAGTCTTACATCCAGTTTGGTGTACTTCCAGTTGGTAAAAAGGGCCTCCGACCGGGCGAATACCCCCATCTGATCGCTGGTTTCTCTGCGAATCAGTACATGCATGGCCCCACTTTTATCGAATCGAATGGTTGCCTCATTTGGAAAGCCGTCCAGATCAATTTTGGAAACCTTTTCAAAGTTCCTCCCGTCTTTGGTCCTGAGCAGGTACATAGCCGTGGGGCCTCGCCTCTCCTCCGGCCCTATCTGATAGTCGATCGTATATCCTACCCCATTGTGCCAGGTAACACGCCACAACCAATCACCCCATGAAACGATAGAAGGGTCGATTTTCACTTTTTCAGGCGCAGTAAATTTTACACCCTGCTTATCGGAAAAAGAAACCTGGGGAACACGCCCGAGAATTTTCCCGTCTTTGTATATGGATCCGCCCATGATGATCATCAGCCTTCCGTCCGGTGTGACCGAAAGCTTGGGATCCCTGAGATCAATACCTTCCTTTTTCAGAAGTATTGCGCTCTCCCAGGAACGTCCATCTCTGGATTTCAGAATTCTCACTTCTCCATCCGTGCCGGGAACGTGCCCGCTACCTTCTCTGAAACTACAGTAAAAACTGTCTTTGAACCATATCAGATCGGTAAAAGCGCTGTGTTCAGCTCCGTCCCAAATTTTAGCGACTTGAATGCTGCCGTTCTGCACTGGCTGCGCAAACGACGCACTTGCTAAACCAAAGAGAAAAAAAACGGTAAAATGTCTCCACATATTTTTCATTTTCAGGTCAGGTTAGATTGTGTTTTTACTTTGTATTCTGATGCCGCTTTAGTTGAAGAATCGCATAAGCCGCTGCGGCTTGCACATCGGTATTCCACGGATGAACGTCCGTCGGGCCCACCCCTGGCAATTCAGGCAGGTCCTTCAACGGCTGTCTAAGCTCCAGAAGAGATTGCAATACCGGGAGATCCGTTTTGTCCGGCCTTCTGGCAAGGGCTCTGCATAGCTCGATTCGCCCGGCTTTGCTTTCGGCAGATGAGTAGGAAAGCAACTTCTCTTTCAATGTGGCTAAGCTCTCCTGTTCCTCAACCGTCAGGTTTTCGGGCGGGAGTGCATAAGCTGCCCCCAAAAGATAAGGACGTGCCGGGGAGTTTTCCGGCTGGGCAAGTGCGATTTCCTTCAGCGATCGCCACCTGAGTAAAGGTAAGGAGTCTGAAAAAGTCAATGCATAAGCTGCTGCTGTGCAAAATGCTTCATCCGGAGAAGTAAGCGCTTTCCAAAGCAAATCGTAATCAAAAGCTTCCGCACTTCCCGCAGGAAGGGATAAACCCCAGTACATATAAGATCCCAGCGCCCCACCCCTGGCCAGATCGGCGCTTGTGAGCGCAGGATCTAAGTTTTTCAAAGAATACCCGAGCTTACTGAGGGTTTCGGCTGCATGAACACGATCAGCCCCTTGCCTGTCCAGGTAAGCATTGGCAATATTATCCTGCAATTGCTTCTTACGGGAGCTGTCACTTTCTACACGATAGAGGCTTCGCCAAAAACCAATCCGTTTCTGAGGAACCGTCTCATAAGCCGACAGCGAATCCCTGATCAACTTTGCGGCTTTCTCTGTGTAACCCAGCTCTGCAAGAAATTCGACGGCATGTACCCTGACCCAAAACTCCCGCGAAACAGCTGCATCCTCCAACACTTTCAGACACCGCTCCTCCATTTTATCTCTGGTTTTATCTCTTCCCTCACGACAACCGGAGACCAGAAGAGAAAACAATATGAACATTCTTAAAATACGCATAATTTGAAAAGCTTCATCTTTGAAAAAGAGGGCCGGCATCTCTACCCTGCTCAATAACTCATTTCCCGATCAGACCCCTGCAAGGAAAAATAACCCGCCTCATGCAGATCTTTTTCAAGCGCCTGCATCTCTCCCTCAGTCAAATTACGGAGAGGAAGCCGGCAAGGTCCGCAATCCAATCCGGAAAGCTTCAGTATCGCCTTCCCTCCTACAATCGCATTGACATATTTCAACATGATTTCCACGATGTCAATGGACACCATCTGATGTTTCCTTGCCGCCTCCAGATCATTACGCCCGAAGGCATCGATAATATCCAGATACACTTCAGGAATAAAATTAAACGTAGTACCAATGCCTCCTTTCACACCCAATACCAATCCGTTGATCAGTATTTCGTCATGTCCGTGCAAAACATCGAATG
>CAZAVR010000603.1:0-2764 GCA_964488435.1 uncultured Cytophagales bacterium
TTTGCTTGGGTGCTGCATTAAAGTACCTGTTTCCAAACGCATTGAGATCGTAGCCCAGGCTGTATATGTCGGCTTTCACCCATTCAGCTGAGGCGGAAAGCTCGCTGAAAAGATGTTTTCCCCAGTTTCTCTTCCAGGTAGAGCGAATCATAAACTGATGGTAAGGTGCAGTTTCTACCGTATTGGCATCGTTCAGGAAAAATTTCCCACCAAACTGATAAACCGAAAATACAGATATTCCGGAGGAAAGGAGCAGATCAAGCCCCGTGGTATGGCTGAAACGTGGAATGCCGGGCAATCGGTTCCCGCTGATATCCCCGCTCTGCAATGTATAGTCTCTGAATACATAATTTGTGTAGGTGCCTGAATGCCATAAATTCAATTGGTTGATGAACCTCTGACCGGCTATGATGTCATAATCAAATTTCCATTCTATGCCGTTTTGTTTTGTTTTCCCTGCATTGATGAAGTATTCCGCGCCGCTTTCGTTGCTCCGTCTCACAATCGTTTGATTCAGTCCGAAAGCATACAGGGAAATCTCTGCCGAAAGTCTGCCGCTGCGGTTCCTCAATGTCAACTCATGATTGAGTCCCGTTTCGGGGTCCAGATCTTTTCTGAAACCGCCCGCCGAGGGTCTTACTTCCTGTAGGGTAGGAGGAGAGAAGCCTCTGCTTACCGATGCAGTGACCGACCAGTTTTTATGAAATACTTTGTTTAAAGCCAATCGGGGCATCAGGTTCCCCTGGAAGTTTTTAACTGTTTCAGCATAAGGTGAAGGGAAATACTGCTCATGGCGGTAGCGCATCGTATTGAAGCTCATTCCGCCTGTCACGATAAACCGATGAGGAAGCTCTGCTTCCACTTGTGAAAAAACGGAGCCACTGGCAATATCAATGTCCTCGGAGGTCTGCTGGTCGCCTGCAGCGCCACGGATGTTGTCGTAGTTGCGCTGAACGGAACGTCCGTATTGCCATTCGAATCCATTGGTCCAGCGTAGGGAATAGCGTTCCCTTTGTACCCGGTACTGCCAGCTGTTGCGACTCCCTAAACCTTTTTCTTCTCTTTTTTCAAAATTGGTGATGAAGGGATTGGCGAAATCATTTGCGGACAGATAAAGGGATATGTCCTGATGCCAACGTTCGGAAAGCGGTAAAGAATAACTACCGCCTATTAAGGAGTACTTGGCGTAAATCCTCGCATTCTGCTGCACGCTGCCCGGTGTTGCGCCGGCCGGCTGTCTCGCCTGGGTAGGGTCAGCCTGGTATTGAGCAAGGGTGATGCCTCCCGGAGTCTGGTAGTACAGATCTGAATACACACCGGTCAATGAGAGTATTCCCTTCCCCACCTGGTTAACAGTTGAGAAGCTGAGCGCGTCGCGAGCCATAGCACTCTGTTCGCGATAACCATCCTGCTGCTGGTGTCCGTACTTCATCTGGATACCACCCGACGAAATAGAAAGATTCCGGCTCTGATAGCCATATCGGCCGAATTCTGTGCCTGCTGTAAACTTGTTTTCGCCCGAAGTGTGATTGTTATTCATCAATACAATTCCGCCGGTACCTGCGCCATAAAGACTGCTTCCGGGGCCTTTGATCAGCTCCATCCGGTCAACGCTGCTGAAGTCAAGCAGATTCAAAGGGGTGTTGCCACTGGCGTCAGTGAAGGGTATATTGTTCCAGTAAAATTTAACGTTCCTGATCCCGAAAGGTGATCGGATGAGGCTACCCCTTATGGAAAAGCGATAACTGCCCGGCGAGCGCTCTTCCATACGTATTCCCGGTACGGAATTGGCGGCGTTAAGCCAGCTTGCAGACGGGTAGCGGTTGAGCACCTTTGATGTCAATAGAGCAACAGGTGCGCTACTCTCCAGGGTATTTCTTCTGGATGCATAGGCATGGATAGTGAATTCGTCCAGTTTTACTGTTCTGAGCGTATCAGACTGCGACCATCCCGCAATGGGAAAGCCGGAGAGGAGATAGAGTAAACCTGTTGACCATCGAATATTTTTCTTCATTTTCTGTTCATTGGACGCCGGATCCGGCGGATTTCATCACAACTCAAAAAGGGTTGCCGGTGATACGCACCGCCAACCCTCCGGGTAAAGGGATATTTGTTTTTTTTATCTGACAGAAAGCTCGAAGGGCAGCCGTGCCTGCAATCCCTGCATGTTCATCACTTTCTTGTAAGACTTGATGTATGGCGCAAGCGACCCCAGATGTTTGGCCAGGGCCTGTTCTTCATTACTGCTTGTCAATTTTTCTAACCACTCATCCAGCATATTTTTTTTCTCAGGATAATAACGTACCCGGTAATCTCCTTCTTTCAGTTTGGCTTCTTTGGCGGCGAAAGCAATCGCATCTTCTATTCCCCCGATACTGTCTACCAGTCCATTGGCTTTGGCCTGGACACCGGACCATACACGGCCACCCGCGACTGATTTCAATTTTTCAATATCCATTTTACGTCCTTTGGCGGCCTTTGTGGTAAAGATTTCATAACCTTCGTTTACACTTTGCTGGATGCGGTTTTTTTCCAGCTCGGACATAGGACGTGTGAAACTTGGGAAATCGGAATAGGAGTTCGTATTGACCCTATCGAAAGTAATCCCTATCTTGTTACTAAAGAATCCTTCTACATTAAAAAGCAATCCAAAAATACCTATGGAACCGGTGATGGTATTGGGTTGGGCAAAAATATGATTGGTGGCCATGGCCAAACATCTGGGGTCGCTTGCGCCATACATCAAGTCTTACAAGAAAGTGAT
>CAZAVR010000604.1:0-2764 GCA_964488435.1 uncultured Cytophagales bacterium
AACAGGCAGGGAAGTGTGTCAACGATGGGGGAACTTACCGCAAGATGCGAAATAATAGCCCCTGATGCCGTGAAAAAGAATCCCGCGTATGCCCATTCTTTTACCAGCGGGAACCTCGGAATGAGGACAGCGACGACACCCAGCAACTTCCAGATACCAAGTATGGTCAGAAAATACAATGGATAGCCTAACTTTTCAAATAACCTGACCTCCTCTTCCATGTGAATAAGCTGCACAATACCGGTAGAGGTCATTCCCAATGCCAGCCAGCCTGTAGCAATCCAGTAGATAATTTTGTTCGTTTTTGACATCGGGCTTAAATTAGGTTTTGAGTGATTTTTTCCAATTGATTATGGGCCATATTGAGACCTTGCGCAAAAGGCAGTTTGAGCATCTGGTCGCGGTCAGCCATCGACCTGAACACGATTTGTATATGAAGTTGGCTGGAACGATCCGAGATCGCCTCAAACTCCAGGAATTCCAGTTGAGCCGGGAAGGGTGTATTTTCCATTTCGAAAGTCCGGACAATCCTTTTTTCGGGAGTAAACTCATGAATCGTTCCGTTTGCACGAAAAACGACGATACCCTCTGAATTACTGGTTTCGAACTGCCAGCTGCCGTGTTGTTTGTTTTCCAGCTTGATTACTTTTGTTCCCATCCACTGCTCCACTATATCCGCTTCGGTATAGGCTCTGAAAAGCAGACCAAGCGGCAGATCAAATATCCTTGTGATCAGGATATCCTGCTGGCCTTCACCGGCCTCAACTTTCGTTTTTTGCTTCATCATTAAAATAGGATAGATGGGTCACTGAAAATTTTTCATGATGGATTCGAGCTTGTCGAATCGCTCCTCCCACATTTGTCGGAAAGGCTCTATGAAGTCGGCAATCTCTTTGATCTTAACCGCATTGAGGTGATAGTAAACCTCTCGTCCGCTTTGTTCCTGTCCCAGCAAATTACACTCGGTAAGGATTTGCAGATGTTTGGATATGGTCGGCCTTGAAGTATCGAAATTGGAGGCGATAGCGCCTGCAGTCATAGATTGGGAGGCGACCAGCAGGATGATCGCCCGGCGGGTGGGATCTGCGATGGCCTGGAAAACATCTCTTCGTAAGTTCATTGTGTAGTTATTTGGCTGTAAATATAAATGTAGTCATTTGACTACGCAATATTTTCTTCATTTTTTTGAAAAACTTGCGTCGCTTCTTGTGGGATTAATTCGCTGATTTTCAGTTTTTGAAAATGTCTTTTTTGTCTTTTTTGAATTTCTTCCGGGATTCGGAAGCGGTTGCTGGCACGATGATTTTAATAAGGAATAAGGAAGCTGCTTTTTGAGGTTGGACAGATTCAAATCCTCGTAGGTAGTTTATCAGAACCTGAATAATGCAAGACTCGTCGTCGCATTTTGGGTAAAATTCCCAAGCATTTACTCAACCAATCTTAATATTTACATACATTACCATGTGTACCGTGCCCATACATCAAAACAAGGAGGTATCAGGAATTCCACAATCTGATGCATTTCTGTCCGAGCGGAGTCCCGCTTTCTCCCCTGAAGAACAACCAGGCGGAGTAAACTATCCCATTAGAATGGCGAAGGGCTATTCCCTGGGTTTTATCGACAAATCAACGGTGTTTAATTTATTCATTGACGGGAGTAATGAAGAATTGACTGATGGGCAGAGGAAGGGTGTCAAATACAAAATGGTCAATCGGGGATTATGAGCAAGCGCGTTTCACAGAGAGTAGCTGAGCTATGGAAGCTTCATAGAGCCCAGCAGTCGTTTTATAAGGTAGCTATGGGTGAAGAAATCCCGGGAGATCTACGCAGCTTATGCGGCAAAGGTTACCTGATCACATCGGTTTGTATGAGCGAAATTTCAGAAATATATGATCAGGTGAAATGTCCCATAGGCGATCGCGGACTACAGCCTTCAGAAAAAAATACCCTCTCGGAAAAGTTGCTGCAAATGCCGGATGGCTCGGCAGCAGACAGAGTTATTCATTATCTGAGATTCAGGCAGGGGAAAGTTTTACGGAAATACGCAAAAATCCTTTCGCATCTGGAGGTAGGGGAGGCTTATTTGAAGGTACTTAGCGATCATATATTTGTGCTGAACGGTTTAGCGGATAAACTTGAAAGGGTTAAAAATTACGGTCACCATTCTGAGCATTCAATCGGCAAATTGCTACAGTAAAGATTGTGGATTTGTTACCCAGAATGTAGCGTCATAGTCCTCGGATTGAGACTGAACTGAGAATACCAATCACTTAAACATCAATTGCTATGAACCGGATGAAAGATTTTGACAGGAAGTGGTATGGTTCTGATTTTGGAATCACCCTGGAACAATATGAAGGAACATCTGTCCAGGCCAGAAGTTCGCGAGAATTTCAGGATTTTGATACAGCCGAAATCGTTTATCTCAAATCGAGAAGGCGGCTGCTCAATGTAAACCAGTGGCAAAGGTATATGGAGGACACGGACACTTCCTTCAGGCTGACTGACGCAGAGGGAAACGAGTTCAGCTCGCACGCGGAAAAAGATCTGCTCATCAGGGCAGATATTCAGGGGGCAAATTCGTCTGAGGCAGGCCGCTGCGACTGGGTAGTAATAGAAGATCTTGAAGAAGGGAGCACCGAGGAAATGGAATATGTCATTTTCCGGGTCAAGCCTTGCGGAGACCCCACGGATACAGAAGGAGAGTCAGCCCATTTCTTTTTTACAGCGATGACGGGCAGTTTGGTGCTTCACAGGGAAAGT
>CAZAVR010000605.1:0-2762 GCA_964488435.1 uncultured Cytophagales bacterium
GGCGTTGAGCGCGTTTACACCCGCTTCCTCTCCGGTGCGGCCATCGTCTGTTCCCGTGAAGACTGACAATCTCGAAGCAGTGCCTCCTCCGACAGCTCCTCCTCCGTCGAGTAAGGAATATGCTCCGATCAGAAGTCCGTTTACCCCTTCTTTGGTCGATAATGTGGCTTCGTTTACCGAAGTAAATGGGTATATTTCCAGGAAGCTTTGGTTACATGCCGGCGCCAGCATCAGAAGCAGGAGCACTCTAAGAGCGGATAAAATACTAGATTTCATAACTATCTGAACTGTTTAACTGGTATCAAGATCAAAAAGAGAGATTTACTCCAAAAACAAAGCTTGTTTCGTTGTTTGGATAACCTCCGAAATCAATTCCGAAGCTGGCAGAGCTGCCTGCCAGTTCAGGATCCAGGCCCGAATACTTTGTAAGTGTAAACAGGTTTGAGGCTTGGGCGTACACCCTGAGATTTGACAGACGGAGCTTTTGCAGAACGCCCGGGCTTATGCTATACCCCAGGATCAGTGACTTCAGCCGGAGATAGGAGCCGTCTTCAATATAGAAGGAATTGGATACCTGGGTGGTGCTGAATGAAGGCGTAGCTTCTACTTTAGGAATGGTTGTGTTCGTATTTTCCGGCGTCCAGGCATTCAAAAGGTCTCTACTCTTCTGTTCTTTATAAGAAGACATGAAATGCGTATAGACTTTAAGGCTATTATAAAGCTCATTTCCCTGCGAACCGTAAAAGATCCCGGCAAAATCAAAACCTTTATAGGTCAGACCCAATGTCAGCCCGTAGGTAAAATCCGGGTTAGGATCTCCCAGGTGTACCTGGTCATTGGCTGTGATCACTCCGTCACCGTCCGTATCCTGGTACCGGAAACGCCCGGGCGCCGCGCCGCTTTGCGTAGGAGCGTCGGCTATTTCCGATTGGCTATTGAATAACCCGATAATTTTATACCCGTAAAAGGAGCTCACCGGATGCCCTACTTCATTTCTCGCTATATTCCCGATGGCGTACTGAGAGGCGGAATAGAAGTAGCCGGGATCTGGAATATGCACTACTTTGTTTCTGTAGGAAGTAAAGTTCAACCCGACAGAAAAATTCAGATCTCCCTTGATATTATCCTCGTACCGGATGGATGCATCGATACCTGAATTCTGGATATCGCCTATATTGATAGTAGGAGCCGTTGCATCCCCCAGGATCACGGCAGGAAGCGGCTGGGAAAACAAAAGTCCTTTGATAGATTTTTTATAGTACTCCAATGAAGCCGATAGCCTGTTGTTGAGCACCGTGGCATCAAAACCGAAATTCGATACGATGTTCTCTTCCCATCCCGTATTCAAATTGCCGATCCTGGATTGCGCAAACCCCTGCACAATAGAGTTGCTCGACCCCGTAATATCATAATAGGTATTAGCCAGGCTGCTTCGGTACAACGAAAAGGAGTTGTCCCCGCTTACATTGTTCTGCGAGCCTAAGACTCCGTAGCTCCCCTTGAGCTTGAAATCATTCAGCCAGGTTAAGTTTTCCGTGAATCCTTCTTCAGAAACCCTCCATCCCAGCGATAATGAAGGGAAAACCCCGTATCGCTTGTTGGGGCCAAAGGCGGAAGAGCCGTCTCGCCGAAGCGTAAAGCCGAGCAGGTACCGGTCATTGAACGCGTAATCCAGCCGGCCGAACATGGAAAACAGGGAATTGGCCGAAACGGAGCTGCTCGCCGTAAGATTCATTGTCCCGTTATTGACGACCAGGTAGTTAAGATTCTCTGAAAAAAATCTCGCCGATCCTCCGGTAACTCCGCGTGAATCACTCTTAATCGCTTCGGTACCCAGCAAAACGTTTATTTTATGCCTGTCCAACAGCCTGTTGTAGCTCAGGGTATTGGTCCAGGTCATCGTCTTCCCGAAGCTGCTCCCTACACTGAGCATATTGTCCTGGGTACTTTGCTCGATATTTTCGGTCTGCGTGGCCGTGAAATCCTGCGTATAGGTATTGGCAATATTGTACCCGATGCTCGTTCTTGCCACAATGTCCTTCAGGATATCGACTTCCGCGTAGGCATTTCCTATGATATTCCAGGTTGAATTGATGTCTTTTTCCGTATTCCGGGTTTGTACCGCCACCGGTTGGCCGATCACACCGAGATCCGGCCCTCCGAAGGTACCTGCCCAGTTTCCCCTGATATCCCTCAGGGGGACAACCGGCGACATCCTGTAAGCCGCAGTCAGCATTCCGGTATTTACATTTGGCACACTTCTCTGTATGATATTGGCATTTTCACCTATCCTTATGTTTTTGCCTATGTTAAACTCGGTATTGATCCGCACAGAATACCTTTTTTCAAAAGCTTCTATCATCGTTCCTTTATGGTTCAGGTAAGACAGGTTGAACAGGTATTTGGACTTCTCCGTCCCGCCGCTTGCCGTGAGGCTATGACTTACCCTGGGTGCTCTTTTGAATATGTTGTGAAACCAATCCTCCCCGGTTTTGTTTACCTCCTGGATAATGTAGTTTTTCCCCGTGTTCCTGGGTTCGTAGTAATACAATGACGGATCTGCCGCCGGATCTCCCGCCTTTACAGCGCCGGCGCCTTTGGGGCCTCTATAGGTATAATCCGGCATCCCGTTTTTAAATAAATCATTTCCCGGGAACGCAGTGTTCATTACCTTCATCCAATCCTGAGAATTCAATACGTTATACGGGTTGCCGGGTAAAGGGTTTTGAATTCCATAAAACCCTTCATAACTGATAACCGGT
>CAZAVR010000606.1:0-2751 GCA_964488435.1 uncultured Cytophagales bacterium
GAAGTGAGGCAAAAAGGGAGCCATCTGATGATGAGGCACCCTTCCAGGCCGGATTTGATCGTCTTGCCTTTTCATGCTTCCAAAGAAGTCAAAACGGGAATGCTGCAGGCCATATTAAAGGCAGCGGGTATTGAAACGAACAAAGGATAACGGGATGGCGGATATGAAAAAACCAGTTATAAAACTAAAGATTCTGAAAGAAGACCTGGGATATACAGCTGTGGGCAAATGGAAGGAGAAAAACTTCATGACCTGTGGCGACTCATGGGAAGAACTACAAACTATGATTGTCGAAATGGCCAACCTGGCTTTTGAGGGCATGAGTTTTACCTATTCCATTGACGAAATACAACTGGAATTCGACCTTCCCAGCTTTTTTGACTTTTACAAGGTGATCAACGTCAAAGCGCTTTCCGAAAGAATAGGAATGAATCAGAGCCTATTATCCCAATATACCAACGGCATAAAGAAACCATCGCCGGGCCAAACCAAACGGATCCTGGAGGGAGTGCACCAGATTGGCCGGGAACTCGCGGAGGCAAAGTTTTTGATGTAGAAAAAGCCTTATCGTATATTCATTAAAAGTTAATCCCTAGAATTAAAGTCGCTCCACACATACCTGTTTTTACAGGATACGATAATAAATGACCTACATTTTAGCAATAAACTCCTTTCCCATATCGAAGGACGAATGGAGAATTCCAAAATACATCCCTTATTTGTATCTTCGTTCCCAGCCAGTTACCTATAATTGAATCCATTTAATTTGCTATTGATCACCGGTCTGTTTTTGTATAATCGGCCGGATATGCGGGGTTTGATGCAACCTAACCGGTTTCAATACCGTCTTACTTATGTATAATCCGGTGTAGAACCTTGGGGCCGAAACCGGGTTCCGAAACCTGAAGAAAGTTTACAAAAAACACGGGTAAACAGTGGTTCTAAAAACCCACCTGCTCATCAAAAAGCTGACTTACATCCTGAGTTATCACTCCAATATAAAAGCTGATGAAAGCGATCATTTGCATTCTCTTTACGACCCTCTCCTCTCTTTTGATTGTCGGTTGTTTTTCTTCGTCGAAAGATGATAAGACTAAAATAAATATCCCATGTCATGACTGTGCCGGAATGGAAGTCTCTCTATCCGAGAATAATATTTTACCTGGCGGACCTGAGAAAGTCTATCAGTCACGGTTTGATTCCTCGGGCCGGGCTGAATTCGAATTTACCCGCAACGATTCGCTAAACCTTTTCTTAGTAGTGGGAAACAGGGACCATCTCGAGTGGAAGTTTTTCACGACACTTTACGTTGAACCAGCGGCTGCGATCAATCTTACTATTAAGGAGGGACGTCCTGCGTTTGAAGGGGATTTGAAGACGATCAATTCCTACTATACCGATATTAACCTCATAGAAAGAGAAAGGGTAAAATACGCAAATATGAATTTTAAGGAATCTGCGACTCATCTAGAAAAACAGGTCTTCCTGGACAGCCTCATGCAATTTGGTGCAGAAATAAAAAACCGGATAAAAGGAGACAAGTCTATTTCGGATTACTATAGGCAAATGCTGATCGATTACAATGCACTCTTTGAAGCTACCCAACGTATGCATTTTGACACGCGATTCGCTTACAACGCTATAAACAACGACATTAGCTTCGTCATGGATTCAACACTATCTGGTGCGTTTAAAGGTTTGCATTTGCAACCTGAATTTATTAATAACCCAACCTATGTATGGAACTTCGCTAACAGACTGGGGCCAATATTTCTGGATATTCTCAACTACCGGCTTGATCATGGCGTAAAAACAGGCGAGTATGAACATCTTAAAGGAGCCGTTGAGAAAGATTCGCAATTAGATAGTTACAGAGAATTAATCATGGCTTTATTTGTGGGTTACATGGCACTCGATAACAAGATAGACTACGATTCTCAATCGGAAATGACGGATTTCTTTCGCCACGATTATCCGTATTCGAAATACCTTGAGGGGTTGAATCATATCTTAAAGGTTTATAGCGAGTTCAGAAATGGAATGCCTATGAAGGACCTGGAAATGCAGGATACCAATGGAAACATGTTCAGGCTTTCCGATTTAAACGGAAATCTTGTCTATATCGACATTTGGGCGACATGGTGTGGTTCATGTGTCGATGAGCTGAAATACGCAGCAAAACTATCGAAAAAGTATGCCAATCGTCCCGATTTAAAATTTCTTTATCTATCAATAGATGACGACGCAGACGCCTGGAAAAGGTTTTTAAAGAAGAATTCACATATCAAAGGTATACACGGCCTGCAAAATTACGGGTTCCTGACACTTTCCAACCATGTCAGCCCGCTGTATAAAATTACCGGGATCCCCAGGTATATGCTGATTGATAAAAAAGGGAAAATAGTCACTACAAAAGCCAAACGCCCCTCGGAGTTATTTTCTCAAAATTACCTGGACTCTCTTTTAACTCTCTGACCATCTCCTACCGGCCAAGCCGATAATGACAGGCCCCGAACCTTATGTACCATCCTTACTAAAGTCGTTGACGAATAGATCGCAATCAACGCCCTATTATAGCGTCAGGAGCTGTAAGAACTGAATAAACAATACGCCCCTAATTCGTAAAAAATAACCATTCGTGCATTCGTGGCCCCCTTAAATCCCGGAATCCACAAACACCAACCATCGGTGCATCCTTGCCCCCCTTAAATCCCCGCACCAGCCACTGCCGCAAAAAAAATCTCCCCTCCC
>CAZAVR010000607.1:0-2739 GCA_964488435.1 uncultured Cytophagales bacterium
ATAAGAATTTTATCAGACGTCATATTGCCAAATATAAAAAAGATACGATTGTCATTTTTCGGATAGTTTTTTCTGCCAGTTCCAGGCATCCCTCAAGGAGTCTGCCAGCGTTTTCTCCGTCCGCCAGTTCAATACCTGATTTGCCTTGTCAACGGTAGCATAAATCTGCTCAATATCTCCTGCCCTGCGTGGCCCTATCGAATAATTAAGTTTAACTCCGTTTACTTCTTCAAAGGTGTTGATAATCTCCAGTACCGTGTTCCCGCTTCCGGTGCCGATGTTGAAGACATCGTAGTAATTTTCTGCAGACTGATCGCCCAGAAGGATTAATGCTTTAACGTGTGCTTTTGCCAGATCTACCACGTGGATAAAATCCCGGATGCAGGTTCCGTCCGGGGTATCATAATCCGCGCCAAATACAGTAAGCTTTTCTCTTAAGCCGGCAGCTGTCTGTGTAAGATAAGGCACGAGATTGCCGGGGACACCTAACGGCAACTCTCCGATGGCTGCAGAAGGATGAGCACCCACAGGATTGAAGTATCGCAAAGAGATGGCCTTGATTCCGGCTCCGGAGTGAACATAGTCCCGGATGATGTCTTCTCCGATGGCTTTTGTATTGCCATAAGGAGAGTTGGCCGGCTTTCTTGGTGTTTGTTCTGTAACCGGAAGTGCATCCGGCTGTCCGTAAACCGTACAGGAGGAGGAAAATACAAATTTGTCAACCTTGTGTTTTTTCATGGCCTTCAGAAGAACCAAGAGTGATCCAAGGTTGTTTTCATAGTACATCAGCGGCTTTTCGACCGATTCGCCCACCGCTTTGTTGGCGGCGAAGTGAATGACGCCATCAAATTTTTCCTTGCCAAAAAGATCGTCAATGGCGCTTGCGTCATTGCAATCCAGGTTATAAAATTGGGGAGATGTACCTGTAATGGACTTGATTCCATCCAGAACTTTGAGATTGGAATTGGAGAGATTGTCTAAAATTACGGTTTCAAATCCCGAGTCATGCAATTCAATGAAAGTGTGAGAACCAATAAATCCTGTTCCTCCGGTGATAAGTATTTTCATCTTGAGAATAGCAAAAGTTATGTAAACGGTGGATGTTCAGCCGAATAGTTTCACGAATGTCGGATCTACTGGCTTTGTCATAGTCAGACGGGTTAAATTCATTTCCGGCTCAGCCGGTTTTCAGCTTTGTTTTTTTGGAATCTGAACCTAACTCATTACTTTGCGGGCAAAAGTAGACAATTTGACATGGATATAAAAATTGTTTTATTGATCGTTATAAGTCCAAATTTCTCTTAATAATGACGAATAGCCAGATAAAAGCATTGGTTTCCCTTTTGGATGACGAGGACGGCGAGGTGGTCTCTCACGTAGAGAGCAAAATCCGTTCGCTCGGAAGTGGTGTAATCCCGTTTTTGGAGACGGAGTGGGAGAGTTGCTTTAATCCGCTTTTGCAAAGAAAGATAGAAGAGCTGATCCATGACTTGCAGCTTAATTTGACGATTGACAGGCTTCAAACATGGAAAAATGGAGGCGCTCTGAATCTCGCTGAGGGTATGTGGGCGCTGGCCACCTACCAGTATCCGGATTTTTCGATTGACAAGCTGGAAGAAGACATCGGACAGCTTTATCAGCAGGTGTCGCCTTTGATAGATGAGCGCATGGATGCTGTCGAGCAAATCAAAACACTCAATACCGTGTTCTACGGCAGTATGGGATTCGGCGCCAACACCAAAAGCTTTCATTCAGCATCCAATTCGATGATCAATGCCGTACTGGAAAGTAGAAAGGGAAATCCGATCACGCTCTGTGTGATTTATATGCTGATCGCGAGGAAACTGGGGCTGCCGGTGTACGGTGTGAATCTCCCGAGTCTTTTTGTGCTGACTTATAAAAAGGAGAATGTTCAGTTTTATATCAATGTGTTCAACCGCGGGATTATTTTTTCGAGGACAGATATAGATCATTATATAGCTCAACTTAAACTAAAGCAAACGGACACTTTCTACGAGCCTTGTACTAATCTTGAAATCATACAACGTGCTTTGCGTAACCTGATTTTATCTTTCGAGAAAGCAGGGGAGCCTGACAAGATCAAGGAAATAGAACGAATCCTGTTGTCGGTATCGGATGACGATGTATATCCTGACTGATCTGCCTTAATCGGCGACTGCCAGGCAATGATTGTCAATTTGGAATACCCTTACCTCGTGATTGAGCTGGCGTGCGTTGTCATAAAGTGTAGCAAAAATCAAGGGGTCCGCCTCCGAAAAAGGAGCGATAAATATCGCCTCTCTGAAACTCACGGATGCTCTTCCGTTAAGCTTGAACATGGCCTCTTTAGCACACCAGTAAACCGACAGGAGGCGGAGGTTCGTTCCTGCATGGATGAGTTCCCCTTCGGAAAGGAATTTGGAGGAAGCCCTCAGTAACTTGTCACTTACCGGCTCCATATCTATTCCTACGGGCTTATGATAGTTAAGCGCCGCAACTGCATACTTTGCAGTGTTGGTGATAGAAATACTGGCATCGGATCCTGTCAGAAAGGGCTTTCCATGGCTGTCTTTAAAGGTGCCGCGGTAGGCTATGCCGGCCTCCTCAGCCAGTCTTTTCAAAAGAATACGACTGGCCATCCATTCTTTCTTCTTTTGTGGGTGTGTGATGGTGTGGAGCTCAGCTATATCGGGATAAACCGGAAGTTGGTCGTACAGTTCTTCGGTGGATTCTTCCAGC
>CAZAVR010000608.1:0-2118 GCA_964488435.1 uncultured Cytophagales bacterium
AACCAGTTTTTCAAACTTGTCGAGATGCTCCGGCGAAACCGTAAAATGAAGCTGAACGGCCCCGCTTGCGTTTGCGTAATGTACACCCTCTACCATGTGTTCTTCGATAGGTGTACGTGCTTTGTCAGTATAGTTATGGAATTTGAGCAGTCCCTTGGGAAGAATACCGTAGCCAAGTCCCTTGTCAGTCAAAAAATAAGCTGTAATCGTCTTGCGGTCAGCCTGGAGGATGTCAAGACCATCATTGGCCAGTGCTGCAGAGAGGTCATCGTAAAACGCGAACCTGGGAAGCTTTTCGAAAAACTCTTCGACGGACGCATCCGTTTTTCCCTCTTCCAGAAACGAAAACAGAGATTTGAACATTCGTGTAGCTGCGCCTGACGCCGGGACAAATTTAACAAGCTGTATACGGGCTTCCCGGGTACTTTTGTCAAATTCGCCACAGTAGGTGTCAACTTCTTCATCAGTGAGGTGAACGATTCCGTTTCCGATGGTAGCAGCTTCGGACAGTTGCAGAAAGGGAAAGCCGCTTATGAAGAACTGAATTTGTTTATTGGTTAGTGAGGGATCGCTTCCGCGTGCCTGTATTTGTAAGATATCATTCGAAGAAAGCATAGTCATCATGTCTTTTCTTAAGTCTCTGATTTTTGGTGTAAGAGGATAAATTAGACTTGTAAAAGTTAGCCTAATATTCTAAGCTTAGCAAAGCTCAGGAGCAAAGTTTTTTCACCTGCGGAATCGAAAGCTATCGTTGCCTTGCGATCCGAGCCGTTTGCGTCCATTTTGGTGACAAGACCGTATCCGAATTTCGGATGCTCGACGCGCTGTCCGGCCTGAAGTGCAGACGTGTCGTCAGCGACAAAGTCAGGGGACGGGGTATGACTGCTCGCCACTACCTTTTTGACTGGAGCTCCCAGGCTTCTGGCGGGGCTTTTCAACGATACAGGCCCGGAAGTTCCGTTGGCATATTCAGGCGTGCTCTTAGGCGCCCGCGGGCTATTCAGGTATTTTTGATCTACCTCCAGGAGGAAACGACTGGGCTCACACATTTTAAGACGACCCCATTGATACCGGCTCTCGGCGTATGAGAGCGTCAGCTTATTTTCAGCGCGGGTAATAGCCACATAAAAAAGCCTTCTTTCTTCTTCGAGATCCTGTCTGCTTTCCAGCATCATCTGGCTCGGAAAGAGATCCTCTTCAAGTCCGACGATATACACATTTTTGAATTCCAGCCCTTTGGCTGAGTGAATCGTCATCAGTGTGACCCGGTCGTTATCATTGTCGTCATCGGGCTCGTCCGCATTGGTAAGCAGGGATACTGACTGAAGAAATGCACTTAAGCTACGGTCTTCGCCCTCCTCGGCCTGATCGGTAAATTCTTTGACGGCATTAAGAAGCTCCTGAACGTTTTCATACCTTGAAAGGCCTTCGACAGTTTTGTCTTCGTATAGTTCCTTCAGAAGACCGGAATTTTTGGCAATATAGCTAGCTACCTCAAAGGCATCCTTTTTTTTGCTCATTGATTATTTTGAAGCTTTTGATCAAAGTAGCGAACTGGTCGATAGGGGCGGTAGACCGTCCGCTGACGTATTGATGAATATTGCTGACCACTTCCCAGAGAGGAGCTTCATTTTCCGCCGCTGATACCACTATTTTTGCCACAGTTCCGTCTCCGATACCGCGTTTGGGTACATTGATGATCCTTTTAAATGCTTCCTCATCCCGCTGGTTTACCGTAAACCGGAGGTAGGCGAGCAAATCTTTGATTTCTTTTCTTTGGTAAAAGGATAGCCCGCCAATGATCCGGTATTTGATATTGCGTTTCCGGAGGGCCTCTTCAAAAGCTCTGGACTGGGCATTTGTCCGATAAAGAATAGCAAAATCGTTATTATGGAGCCCGTATTGCATTTTTTCTTCAAATACCGATGTGGCCACGAGCCGGCCTTCTTCGCCATCCGAAGCCGCTCTTAATACGTCTATGGCCGTGCCTTGCTCGTTTTCTGTAAATACATTTTTTTCCAGCTGGGACTTGTTTTTTGCAATTACCGAATTTGCTGCCTTTACGATGGTCTGCGTCGATCTGTAATTTTGCTCCAGTTTGATAGTGGTAACATCAGG
>CAZAVR010000608.1:2128-2739 GCA_964488435.1 uncultured Cytophagales bacterium
AGTGGTATCAGGAAAGTCCCGTTCAAAATTCAGGATATTCTCGATATTGGCTCCCCTGAAGGCATATATACTTTGTGCGTCGTCACCTACCACACAGATATTTCGGTGTAGCGCCGAAAGCTTTCTTGTGATGAGGTACTGAGAGACATTGGTATCCTGAAACTCATCTACCATCACGTGTTTAAATTTGTGCTGGTATTTGGCGAGTACCTCGGGGAAGTCTCTGAATAATACGTTGGTATTATAAAGGAGGTCGTCAAAATCCATTGCATTCGACTGAAAACAACGGACGCTGTATGTTTTGTAAATTCGCCCGGTTTCGGGCATTCTGGCAGCCTCGTCGTCTGCCTTAATCATATCGTTGCGTTGGTAATCTTCAGGCGAGACCAGGCGGTTTTTCGCGCCTGAAATCCTGTTGAGTACCGCATTGACCTTGTAAGTTTTGTCGTCGAGATTCATCTCCTTTATAATGCTTCTCAGCAGGGATTTGGAATCATCGGTATCGTAAATGGAAAAGTCGCTGGTGTAGCCCAGGTGTCTTGCTTCAATTCTCAGGATCTTGGCAAATACCGAGTGAAAAGTCCCCATCCAGATATTTCGTGCTTCAGATC
>CAZAVR010000609.1:0-2737 GCA_964488435.1 uncultured Cytophagales bacterium
CACAAATACGCGGAGTCTCTGAAGGAACATTTTCTGTAGAACACCTGAAGGAATAGTATAACCCAGCTGGATGTTTCTGACACGCAGATAGGCCCCATTGCTCAGATACTTGGTTTGTATCCGGCGATTGATACCGGTATTATTCCCCTGTTCGGCATAGTTCCTCGGATAAAATGCCGTTTGATGTTGTGGCATCCAATAGTCCAGCTGGTGTTTGTAAATCATCTCAAAACCTCCCCCCGGCCAGTACAACTGATGACTCACCCAGAGGTCCCGCTTACCGACTCCCTGTAAAAAGAAATTCAAATCGAATCCTTTAAAGGCAACACTGCCATTGAGCCCGAATTGAAACCGGCGGTTATTGTTCCCGATGACGCGGCGGTCACCCGGATCCTCCAGCGTACTTGTACCCGGATTAATAATACCGTCGCCATTGAGATCCGCGAACCTGACATCCCCCGGATTGTGAAAAATCCCCTCCACACGCGGAATCCCATCTTTGAGGTGATTGGCCAGAGAGGTAATCATCAGGTTATTGTCCCGCGTCCCCTCTTTGAAATCATCAGCGGTATAATAGCCATTGGTCTGGTATCCCCAGATTTCCCCGATCTCATGACCCACATAGTAAGGATCGTTGAGATTGCCTGATTCGTTCTGAATTTTTGTAATGAACGCACGGTTATCCGAAAGATTAAAATTGACTGCATAATTCACAGCACTCACCCTATCTTTCCAACCCACATTCAACTCCCATCCTTTGGACTCCAGGTCCGCCACATTTTGTAACGGAGCCGTGGTTCCCAGCACGGCAGGCAGCTCCACTCCCTGACGCAGCATATTCATCGTCTGCCTCCGGAAAATATCGAAAGACGCGTTCAACTTTCCGCGGAAGAGGCCCAGGTCGACACCCAGGTTGGCAGAACGTACTGTCTCCCATCCAAAAGTAGCACTCACCAGTGCAGGAGGCGTGAAAGTCACAGGCCGCAGACTCGTCTGATAATTAATCCATGCGGCCTGACTGCCCGGCATACCCGGAATGTAGGGATAGTTGATGGGGTTGTTATCGGCATTAACGAGCACCTGGTTCCCGATCTCTCCCCACGACGCGCGCAGCTTCAGAATATTGACGCTGTTTTCCAAAGACTTCATAAAAGTCTCCTCACTGATCATCCAGCCCGCTGAAAATGACGGAAAGAAGCCGAAACGGTTTGACCGCGCAAAGCGGGATGATCCGTCATAGCGACCATTTGCCTCAAAGAGGTATTTATCCTTGTAATTATACGCCAGGCGACCGAAGGCACCGATAATGGCATACTCGGAAAAGCTGTCGTCATTGCTCATGTTCGCATTGTCAGACGTGCTGAGCGACGGCACATCCGGACTGAAGACATCCAGACGCCGCGCCCAGAAATCCTCGAAACGATTGACTTCATAGTTCGTTCCCGCTGTCAGATCTATCCGATGCTTACCCAGGCTTTTACCGTAATTGGCATAAAGGTTCAGGGCATGATAATCCGAGTTGGCACTGTATCGATAGTAGCTCGTCCTGTTGCTGATCAGGGCATCTTCCTCCACAGCACTGAAGTAAGCATTGGTTGAAGAATACTGTGTAGTATCATTCCCGGTTTTACTAAAAGTATACTCTCCATTAATTTTAAGGTCCTTAACAGGTTCAAATACCAACCTGCCGAACAAACGAAGGTTATCCCCAAAATTCCTGACCGGCTTCTCCCGGTTCAATATATTGAGGGGTGTATAATAGGGAATAATGCTCCCGTCAGGTCTGACATGGTCTCCGCTTCCGTTGAAATTTCCGTATGACGTGGCCACCCGGAAAATATTGGAAAGGCCGAAGGGTGTTTGTCTCGACTGGTTATTATAGAGGATATTAACACTACTTTCCAGGTTACGAGTGAGTTGACTGTTAAGGACTGCATTGACATTGATCTTGCGAAAGCTGTCTTTGTTGGTCGCCAGTATTCCGTCTTCATTTGAATAGCCCAGCGACACACGGTAACTGGAGCGCTCCGCCCCTCCCGAGAAAGAAAGATTATGGATCTGTTCGAAGCCGTGCCCCATGAAATCCTTTATCATGTCATGCTCCCGGAGACGATACACCTTGCCATCAGCACCAGTGGCCGTACCAGCAGGGTACTTGTCCGGATTAGCCCGGTAGTCTTCCAGATAGCCTTTCCAGGTATCCAGAACCTGACCGGTCCAATAGATCGTCTGTCCGAAATCCTTGAGTGTATTCACAAATTGCAGGGCGTCCACCTTCTCCGCCATAGATACCGCACTACTGATGGCAATATTTGTGGAATAGTCGAAGCGTACAGGCTGGTTTCGCTTACCCTGCTTCGTTGTGATCAATACCACGCCAAAAGCGGCACGGCCACCGTATATCGCCGATGCAGCCGCATCCTTCAAAACCGTTACAGTTTCAATATCACGTGGGTTGATAAAGTTGATATTCATGGGCACATTGTCCACCAATACGAGCGGATCGCCTCCATTAATCGATTCGAAACCCCTGATTTGCAAACCGAGCTGCTGGCCGGGCTGCCCTGTGGAGGGAGCAATCTGCAAACCGGGTATTGCTCCCTGTAAAGCCTGCGCCGTGTTATTGACAGGCCGGTCGCCCACGATCACATCCATTTTAACGGTAGTAATAGCACCTGTTATATCAATGCCGTTTACTTAAGCGCTACAGCCTTTTATAATTCATGTAATGCTTTCG
>CAZAVR010000610.1:0-2724 GCA_964488435.1 uncultured Cytophagales bacterium
TTGCGTATCATGGTACGGAAAACTTCTTCAAGCACACTGATCATTGTAGGCCGGTCAATGCTTTTTGAGCGGGCAAACTCCGCAAACGAATCTATCAATACTCCACTATCCATTGTTTTTATAATGAATATTTTTTAGTTTAATCAATTCCCTATTAAAATACTACCTGTACCAGTGCCTTCCCGATTTCTTCCAGTTTAAATTCCCGGACAGGCTCGGTTATTACAGGCAACTTACTCTTTTTCTTTGGCAGAGACAATTCCAACACGATGGAATCCTCTTTAACTTCCTGCAACCTACCTGACAGAATCTCTCCGTCATGGAGTGTAAGTTTCAAAAGCCGGCCCATATTCCGCCTATACTGCCTGAGCAATTTAAGTGGTTGATCCAGACCCGGCGACGACACCTCCAAAGTATAAGCCGCATCCATCAGTTCATCAGCCTCCATATCGTTGGCAAGTTTCCTGCTGATCCGGGCACATTCCTGGATGGTTATCCCCTCGTCACAATCGAGGAGAATGGAAATCTTCGGTCTCACCTTTATTCCTGACACCTGCAGGTCCACAATATAATACTTCCCATCTTCCAAATAGGGTTGAAGGCGTGTATTAATCTGATCCGAAAGCGACATAACTGATTAAAATATTTTCAACAAAAAAAGGGAGTCTAGTCCCCCCGATCGTCTGTAAAAAGTAAAACTTGTCACAAAGGTAATTCAATTTTATTTTTTTTGCAAGTACCCGCGGCTGTGAAAACAAATCCGCCAATGCTTTATATGCTACTGGTTAACCGACCACACATCCCGCCCAGGAATATCCGACTCCGAAGCCAGCGAGAAGCAGCCGATCACTGAAAGAAATCCGCCCCTCCACCCAGGCGTTTTTTATGGCTATCGGAATGGTTGAGGAAACCGTGTTGCCGGTCTGTTCAAGACTGAACAGGAACTTCTCCTCCGGAATACCCGCTCTCAAACGGATCATGTCCAGCATGTACTTGTTTGCCTGATGAAAGACGAACAAATCTATCTCGTCCCTCCCGATGCCATTCTTCGCAAGGACGTCTTCCACCAGCCGGGGAACGATTCCGGTCGAAAACCGAAAAACTTCCGGACCGTTCATATAAAGATAATCAGGATTCTTCACATAAATGCCACTCTCTGTTCTTTGATCTTCACCGGACATGCCCCTGTTTCTTGATCCTCCATTGGCAACAATCAGATGCGACGCCCCTCCTCCGTCCGTCCCGAAAACAAACTGTCCCAGCTTCCAACCCTCTCCATCTGCAGAGACAAGGCTCGCAGTGGCCCCATCACCGAACAGTGTCCTGCACGATTTATCTTCCGGATGCAGAAACTTCGTATACGTATCCGCAGTCAGCAAAAGTATATTACGTGCGGCTCCCGATGCAACCAGTCCGCTCGCCAGGGAGAGACCATAAACGTAGCCTGAACATCCGAGATTGAAATCGAGCGCACCTGCAGAAGACGGAACACCCAGTCTTTTCTGGAGGATACAAGCGGTAGTAGGAAGGGGGTAATCGGGACTTTGCGTACACAGAAGAATGAAGTCGATACGCTCTGGCTTGATCCCATTATCTTCAAAAAGAGCCCTCGCTGCGCAAAAGGCAAGATCACCTGCCGACTCCGTTGCTGCCGACTTGTGACGCCTCTTAATTCCCGTCTTAGCGGCAATTTTATCCACCTGCCACTCCGGAAAGCGTTGGGAAAGCGCATAATTATCCAGGGTTTCGGCCGGCAGCCAATAACTTATCGCAGAAAGGCGCGCCTCTCTTTTGAGCGCATTTAGCATCACTTATTCTTTGTTACAAAATCAAAAATCTCCCCCACAGAAGAAAACCTCTCGAACTCGTCAATTTCTATATTAATCCCATATTCGAAATCAATCATCGAATTAACCGCCATAGCGGTCAACGAATCCCAACCCGCAATGTCCTTCAAGTTTGTGTCGTGCTTAATTTCAATCTCATCCGCACTTGCCAGTTGAGCGGAAAATTTCTTTACAAACACACCAAAATCTGGAGCCATCAACTTAAATTTTACGTAATGAATCATTGTTATTGCTCAAAATTAGTTAAGATAGAGCTCGAAACGCCTATTGGAGGCGGTTATTGCTAAAATATGCGAAAAAAACCACACTATTTCATAGAAATTCATAACTTTATAGCAAAATATTTACATTTACTGAACTGGGTATCAAAACCAACCTATGAAATTTACGCATTTACCATTAAAACTATTTTTACTCTTTACTTCTTTTACCACTAGTGCTCAAATCAACTCCGTATCCCCCATTCACCTGAAGAGTGGAACCATCAGGCCGGGAAAAAACATTTCTGTTGAACGGGTGCGCACTTTCAGTGAAAGGAATATACGAGGGACGCGACGTGCGTTTTCCATACTGCAATTTGATCGCCCAATCGACGATCAAGCCAGAAAAAAACTAAAAAATGCGGGTATTGAACTGGTAAGCTATATCCCGGACAATGCCTGGTCGGTCGTCATTACCAAACCACAAACCGCAAACTCACTGGAGAACTTAAGGGTGAGTGCATTGGTAGAACTTGAACCTGAACAGAAAATGGATGCCTTGCTCCTGCAGCCGGAGTTGCCAGGATGGGCCACCAAAGTACCCGGAACTATAGATGTGTCCGTTAGCTTTCCTAACGTATTCAGTTTTGACAGCGTACAGGTGTTGCTGGCCTCAT
>CAZAVR010000611.1:0-2720 GCA_964488435.1 uncultured Cytophagales bacterium
ATGCCGGATTGCCGGAGCCTAAATTTGAAGAATCCTGGGGTGGTGTCATGGTCACTTTTTTGAAGGACATTTATACCGAGGAGTATTTGGTAGGATTGGGCCTGGACGAGCACTTTAGAAAGGCCCTGATGTTTATCAAGGAAAACGGAAGTATCACGAATACCCAATATCAAGATCTTTTAAGTGTATCAAAACGTACGGCCACAAGAGAGTTACAGGAATTGACCGAAAAAGGATTGGTTGAAAAAGTGGGTACAACGGGAAAAGGAACCACCTATGTCTTTCGGCGTAGGGAAGCATTGGGGCCATAAAGGGGCCAAAGGGGCCACGAAGGGGTCACAAAGGGGCCATATTGGCGCAAGACACTGGTTAACAGCTATTTGAAATGGCTCCATTGAGATTAGGCATTAACAATAATACGCAATCTATAGTAACATGCGGCGTAGATACTAATCGCTTATCGTGTTAACTGGATTATCAAGAAGATAGTACTTATAGTTATTTAAGGAATACCGATTGATCTATTCTGTTGTGAAAACTTGAAGTGCTATTTATGCAGCCAGGATCTCCGCCAAAGCCTTCAATTCGGCCATTAAACGGTTCGAATTCTGTCCCAGCGGGATCACTTCTTGGGACAAGTCTAAAAATGATATACTTGTCCCATTTTTTTTTGCCTTGTAACTTGCTGTTATTCTGATAAATAAGAGCAATCGCAGAATTTAGTCTCGGAGTTCGATGTCTTGTTCCGTCAAATTCCAAAAAATCGGGGAACATCGAACTCACTATAACCCTTTTTTCCTCAATATCGCCGTTTTCATAGCGTCTATCAATGTTTGCGACCTTTTTTAAGGTGGAAGCTACTAAGTCTTTAATCTCCGTACCTACTACTGCCAAGTCGTTTAATCTTCTCTCCAAAACCTCAATCTTTCCTTTGGTCAGTTTCTTTACCTCTTGGAAATCGTCATCTGCCATTTCCCCATCGGCATTTTTTAAAAGTGCATTTTGATGGCGTTTGTTCAACGTATCAATCTCACCTATGATATTTGTGCGTTCGGTGTTTTGGGCTTTGGTCTTGTTATTGAAGTCTTTTATAAATGCTTCGATAAAAACATCGACCATACCCTCTTTTGGTGATAGATGCCGTCACTCCTGTCCAAAACGTTTTTTATGTCAGATAAAATAGGCTAACGAGCGTTTCTGTGGCGGTTTTGTGTCGAATTTGAAAAACTAGCCATACCTTATACGCAATTGTTCGCCCTGTGGTACGCTTATCGGCTTATAAAACGGTTTGTTCAACCAGTCCATCAGGCCAATCTTGACAAACAGGTTCAATCGGATAAAAGTGACTAAGTTGGAGAGGTGCCAATCGTATTGAGCCTTCTCTTTCAAGTACTTGAGTAGTAGCATCGCGATCATGGCTGTCCAAATTTGGATCAGTACTGCGTTTTCAGACGTACCGACGAAAGACTTAATTTTCATGTGGCTCTTGATCTGCTTGAAAAATACCTCTATCGCCCAGCGTTCCTTATAGATATCCGCTACGGTTTGAGCGTCCCAATGTCGGTTGTTGGTTAGGAAAACATATTCCTTTCCAGTTGTGCTGTCCAAATAATGGATGCGCCTCAGGAGCGAGCCATATTCTTTTTTAGAAGCGTATGTGGTCAGGTAAATATCTTGATCCTCAAGCACTCCGCCTTCCACCTCATATTGCTCTTTGATTTGATAGGCCATGTTCGATTTGGCCCTGGTAACAAAGAAACACTTGCTGCTGTCCAAGACTTTTAGCCAACTAAAATCCAGATACCCTCGATCGATCACCACAACACTTCCTTTGGGAAAGTTCATTTCTTTGGCCACTTTTATGTCGTGGGTCTTCGCGTCGGTCAGCTTTATAAATACCGGTAGCAGGCCGTCATAGTCCAACACCGTATGCAGTTTGACAGCCCCTTTTTGACTTCGATAACAAGCCCAATCGAAGACCTTCAGGCACAGCGGGATAATGCTGGCATCGGCCAGGAAAATCTTCCTTTTCAATTTGGGTAACCCTGACCTGGAAAACTTATGCGAGCCGCTCAGGTGCTCCAAGAGCATAAAATACACCGATTTGAATAATTCCGGTGTTCGATTTTTATTGATGTAGGATAGGCTGGATTTGCAGGGAACCCGATCCACCCCAAGATGGGATAGGTTCCCTGTGGTACTGGTGAGCCCATTACTAATATCCCGTCCGAAACCCCTTGTACTGTGGCAAAATATTCATTCCTCCCTACAAAGAGGAAAAGGGATATTTTGTCAAAGGACAACATGAACCATTAATCAGCGAAAAGACGTTTGCGGATGTACAGGATATTCTCGATGGGAGAAAACGGGTTGTAAAACCTAAAATCGTGGCTATGGACAATCTACCGCTTAGAGGGTTTCTCAAATGTCCTAAATGCGACCGTATGCTGACCGGAAGTGCCTCAAAGGGAAAGATGGGCAATTACTATTACTACTATCATTGTAGTTCTGCCTGCGGAACAAGGTTCAAAGCCGAAACCGTCAATGAGGCTTTCGTAAAGCAATTACGGCATCTCACACCTGTCCAAAATAAAATCTGAGATTGCATAAAAAAGGGAGACTTCCACAAAAAAGTGGTAGGTTTTAGTCGCCAAACATAAAGCCTAAGTCTCCCGATGGTAAAAATATCACTTTTCAGTCAAATGCTGAGCCTGATTCCC
>CAZAVR010000612.1:0-2714 GCA_964488435.1 uncultured Cytophagales bacterium
TGTTCATAGTTTTTTAGAATGTTGCTTGTTTTTACTCAATGAATAGCTGACGGCGTGTTATGTAGCGGTTTCACAAAGGCGGCAATTGTCTTTGAAGAATACTACATGCACGAAAAGTGCAGAAAATGACCACAACTTTTATGACATCAAATGTAGGGCCTTCTATCTGAAGTACCTATAGTAAGGGTGTATGAATGTGATTCGAAGAAGATCTGGCGCTCCGGGAAAGGATAAGGCTGCCAATTCGCCGGGCTGGCGGTTTTTAGCCCGGGAGAAAATATAAATCACCGTAGGGAGCTTGGATGATTGATGAGAAAAGCGAAAGGCATAGTTTAAGTTACGAAAATTATTTTATCTATCCAAAGATTAGCCAATATGTTTTTAGTGGAGGAATTGGATGGACAGAAAAGAAAGGAGCTCGAGCTAGGAAATCCTCCCGGGACGATTCCAGTAATTCGCGCTGCTTCTTTTGTCTGGCATCCCTCTTTTGTGGGATGGCGGGGTGTTTACCCCGAAAGTATATTTGTGATGTTGAGCAAAAATATTTTATGGTCGACAGTTCGACAGCTCGATGGGTCGATGGGCCGAAAGTCTGATCCTCATATTTTTTAGCCTGACACATTGATTGGTCATTTACTAAAACTTTATTTTTCTATTAGAAATCAACTTTTTTATTTCCTGTTTGTACCTTTTCTATTCGCCGGCTGTCAGAAAGGTGATCCCGGACCGGCCGGAGAGACAGGCAACGCCAACGTCATCCAGCTGTCATATGGACCTAAGACTCATACCGGAGCGGAAATCAGCTACGCGCTAACTATCCAACGGGCTTCCGGGACGGGGACAGAAACATTCACAAGAACCTGTATTGTAATCATACCTGCCAATGACCTGAGAAGTGGTCGTAAGGCCGCGGTCGATTTTTCGGACTATGAAGCGGTGAAGAAAGCGTATGGGCTTCCGGATTGAGTTGAGGTAGGAATGCCGTCGTGGGGGAGAAGGAGATTTAGATCTAACACTCGAGAGGTTTGACGGCGGCTCGCCGGTTCTGTTTGTTGGGTGGGTATTGTTTTTAGATTTTGATCTCTGATACTTTTTTCTGGGCAGCAAATCGAATCAACTTAGATGATAAGACAGAGTCCAAATTACACTCCCGCAAATCGAGGTACTGTTGTGAATTGCTTTCAAATTACGATCTTTGACAACAAAGTATATCGCGTAAAGCTTCAACCTTCTGTTGTGAATTGCTTTCAAATTACGATCTTTGACAACCGGATACTGCTTATCGCGACCTGCGTGTATGTTGTGAATTGCTTTCAAATTACGATCTTTGACAACCGCGTATAGGTTGATCTTTTTTTCATTGTGTTGTGAATTGCTTTCAAATTACGATCTTTGACAACATAGTGCAATGTAACGTCCTGTTTTTCACTGTACTATGTTGTTATGGGTTTAAAAAAAGTGGCTGATATTAGTCTTTAATTTTGATGTAGGTTTTTTTTTGTGTTCTCAGAACAGTTCTAACTGCTGAGCGACTTTAGGTTTGGGTTTTTCTTTTTGAGCAAAAAAAAGCTCCATACAGCCAAACTGTTTGTCGGTAATCGTGAGAATCCCGACGTGACCTTTTTCCGGAAGGGACTTTTTTATTCTTTTGATATGAACTTCTGAATTTTCTACACTCTGACAATGCCGGAGATAAATAGAAAATTGAAACATTACAAATCCGTCCTTTAGAAGGTCTTTCCTGAATTTTGCATGTGCCTTCCGGTCCTTTTTGGTGTCAGTTGGCAAATCGAATAGAACAAGAATCCACAAAGCACGATACTGGTTTAGGCGCATAATATGTAACTTAGAATATTGTTCCCACCCTATCTTATTTGGACAGGGTGGGATACAGAATTCTTTTTGCTTTTCCTTCGTAGCATTTTACAAGAGATGCGGTAGTACGTTGCAACCCAACCATCAGTGGGCTGGTTTGTTTTTCTATAACGATGTCAACTCCGCCGATTCCCAGTAATTGAGCTTTTATTGAGGTGGATATTTCCAGAAAGTTTTCTCCATTTTCTACAATCTTCACTACTATACTGTCAACAAAAGGTCTGTACGGTTCCATGATGTCATCAGCCAGGCAATAAGCATTGTATTTGTTGTGGTGATGAATGCCTAGAGTGGGGAGGAGACCGGATGAAACAAGACCCCGGGCAACTATGGCTCGCAGAATAGCATAACCGTAATTGAGGAGATTATTGGGAGGATTTTCTTCGCGGCCGCGAAAAAAGTCAAGTTTTTTGGGAAAAAGATGCTTCCAGTAATAGGCTGCAGCTCTCGCTTCATAATTATCCGGATCACCTGATTTTACTTTGCCAGCCCAAAGAAGTAAAGGCTTGATGGGTATCCCCCTGGTGGAGAGTAATGCAGCCTGGTTTTTTATTTTGGCTTGAATGGTTTGTTGCCAAAGCATTTTTTTTAGAGGTAGTGAAGCATCAATTTGGTGGCGGAATCTTTCATTTTGTAGGTCATTTCCCTCCAACGGAAGCAGCATTCCGGTAGGATGATGACTGGCATTGCAGGTGATAACAGAAACTTTGTTTTCTATCAACGCAGCCAAGCAGCCGTGGGTGATCGTGATCTGGCGATGGTCAAGGACAACTACGCGAATATCTTCTATAGGGATACGAAGGAAAAGCAAAAAGAATTCTGTATCCCACCCTGTCCAA
>CAZAVR010000613.1:0-2708 GCA_964488435.1 uncultured Cytophagales bacterium
TGCCGATTTTTCGACAAATTTTTGTTTAAAGGTTTTCTTTTGTTCTAAAGGGGTATCTGTCACGTTTTCCTGCAAACATTTAAAGGGTGAAAAAGTGACAAAATTGGTGCTTCCTCCTACCTGTCGGAATCGGTGAAAAGGTGACAATTTTACTTGCTTCACCTGTTCGTCTTTTAGCTGAGCATCTATCCGTTCGGCTAGGTCTTTTTGAAAATTGAACGCGTTGCATTTTTTCAATACGTTAGTCAATCCCGCCCTGGAATTTCTTCGCTGGTAGTTTAGGAGGACAGCCCATTTATCACGATCCCGCCAAAGGCCGTAACGCGCCCGCTCTTTCTGCGTCAGCTTCGATAGGTCAGCGTTTATATCCACAAAAACCATTTTGCCCAATACCTCAAACAGACGGGTATAGAGTGCCGAATAGGCTTCCCATTTGGTGAAGTCGCTGAGGAATGTTTCACCAGCTTTTAGCCAGCGCATTTTTTCTACACTCACTTCAAACCGGATCAAATTTTCTGCCGGAACGACTTTAATCGACTCATTACCAGTCTGTAAAACCTTATCATATAGCTTTATTTCAAATTCGCAGAAGCTGCAAATTTTTCCTATCTGAGGTTTGCGCCCGTTGATCGCTTCAAAGGTTCCGGCCTTGTGAGAAATAGCAGAGTAAAACAGGTCACGGACTGGATAAGGAACATTCAGGTTCAAACCAAATTCCAGCCCGTCAACTCTGGCCGCTGCCGGATCAATCCCGAAATTATCGCTGAGGCTCACAACTACGTTTTGCAGATCGTCGAAAGAAAACCCGTCTGTATTGGCCGAACCGCCATTTTTGTACCGGTGCAATGATCCTTTGACCGTCATGCGGTAGCCGCCGAATTGCTGAGGTGTCATCTTGAAGGTCAGGCCGCAATACTCCGCTTCCTTCACCCCATCGACGGCGCGCCCGGTTTTGCTGGAAACTACCTGCTTGAAATTCAGCAGGTCGCTATTCTCCCAGCGCGTCGGGGGGACACCCGTCACCACGATACTGATACCGTCGATCATTGAATACTATTGAAAATCTGCTCTTTCTGATGTGGATTGTTATCTTTGTGCTATGATAATGCCATAAGCAGAATCACTTTAAACACAAGATATTACAGAATAACGCTTTGGTTATCAGGGCGTTATTTTTATTTATAACGCCTATACAACGAGCGGAGCCGAAACGGTTCTATTGACTCCCCGGCCACCTTCTCACGCCCTTCACTATACCCCCGGCTTTCTTTGGTAGCTGGCTTCCCGTTGCTGGTTTTCTGTGCCTCTACTACATATACGCACCTGATAATTTCTTCCGCTCTCTTTAATAGCCGTAATGCTCTTTCCCATTTCTTCCGGTCATTAAACGAGTTGGGTTGAACTATGTGCCAAGCTTGCAATACCAACCCGTCAGCCTCCAAAATATCAATAAGACCATCCCGGTTTACTCCCGTATAGGAACTGATCGGGTATTGCTCCAATGCTGCCCGTAATAGCTTTTCGATTGTGTCGCTATGCTTCCCTGTACCGGATTTCAACATGTTTACAATGAGTTCCAGGCATTGCGTTGCATTTTCAAACGGTGCCAGTTTCTCCCGGAGCAAAAACGGTACCGGCTTGCCTACAAACTCAATTCCGATTCCTTTTGTCTCCTGGTCGCTCAAAAAGGCCGTTACAGTAAAGAGTTCGCCTAAAGCCTTTTCCAGCATTGACCGCATACGTTCTATGGTTTGAACTGAAACGGCTGTATCTGACAACTCCCTGATTATCGACCTTACCAACGCGTCGGCTTCACTAATCACCTTACGACAACTCCCTGGAAACTGTACAAAGCCATTCTGATACTGAATAACCAACTGCAACACGTTTTCTATCTCCCCGGCATAATCTTTCCCGCTCTTTACCAATACTTCCAACGTCGCCAATTCATCGAACACCGCTGTAATCCCGGCTTCCTTTCGCTCTATGAGCATATATAACGCTTCGTAGTTGATCATGGCTAGGCGGTCTGTTTAGAATTGGAGGCAATGGCGGCTACAACTTCGCCTTCCAGGTACCTAACCGCGCTACCGATTTTGTATGACCTAAACATCCCTGCTTTAGTCTTAGTCCATAGTGTTTGCAAGGAGATCCCGGCCAATTTGCACACTTGTTCCCTGGTCAGGTACCGGCTAGGTTCTGAAAAATCCTTTTCAGATCTGATCTGTGCAATATCCTTTCTTAGACCCTCTATTTGGTCTAACAACATCTTCCCGTCGATCCGTTCTAGTAAAATAGCTTGATTAGGTTGTGTATTCATGATTACTATCAGTTATTTGTTGTTACTGACAGCAAAGTTGTAGCGTGGTATGGAAACGATTACGGACTGAAAATTACTATTTTCGACGTGATTAATTAATAGTCCGTTTTAATAGGTAAATGACTGTATACTAGTAGCTTAAATAAATTATAGTCTCTAAAAAGGAATATAACCCTATAGTTTTCAGTCCGTTTTTGGCACTATTTACCTGATATACACTCCTTTATAATCTTACTGTATTTATCAAAATCACCGTCAAATCCAATATCTTGTTTCAGTTTAGTAACATTAAAGCCCAAATACTCCTGTAATAAATCGCCGATTGTGGTAGCGTGACGTGGTTCCCTTTAGGTTTACACTTTTTGCGAGCTGAACTGATTGATTTTAC
>CAZAVR010000614.1:0-2698 GCA_964488435.1 uncultured Cytophagales bacterium
AAAAAATCAAAACAAATATAAGGAGATTAAAATAATATTATTACATTTGTCCTACAATTAATAATTGGAATTTAATTTTACTATTTCGGGTATATTCAGTATAATATATTTCTTTTTAACCGTTTTGTATATAGGATGAGTTCTTGAACTGGCTTTCTCTTGTTTTATAGTAGTATTAGATAAAAATGAATATAGGTGCCTGTAAACGCTTTTGTAAACGGGTTTAAAGGATAAAAAAATAGTTTTCTGCTTGTTTTTGAGCACTTTTTTGATGAAGTCAGTTAAAGTCTGGTAGTGGAAATAAATTCTGAAATAATTATGAGACAACGGAGTGTGTTTTTCCTTTCGGCATTGTTTTTTTGTGTTTTTTGTTCCTGGTTCTCTGGCTCAAAAAAACAGGGATCATCTGTTAGCCCTTAAACTGAGTCCCGGAAAAGACAATCCCCGGAACAGTGAGGGTGATTTCGTAACCCTCAGGGATGGTCGTATACTGTATGTGTACAGCCGTTATACAGGCAGCTCTACCAGTGATCATGCGCCGGCTTATCTGGCCGGAAGGTATTCTTCTGACAAAGGGAAGACCTGGACGCAGACCGACCGTTTGATTGTACAGCGTGAGGGGGATATGAATGTGATGTCGGTTTCACTGCTTCGACTGAAGAGCGGGGATATTGGCCTTTTCTATCTGCGTAAAAATTCGGAGACGGATTGTATTCCCATGTTGCGGATTTCAAAGGATGAGGGAGAAACCTGGAGCGCGCCCGTGGCCTGCATCAGAGACAAGAAGGGTTATTTCGTGCTGAACAATAATCGTGTTATTCAGCTTCAAAACGGACGGTTGATGATGGCAGTGGCGAGACATTCCGAACCGGGAGGTAAATGGGACAACAAGGCGACTTTATTTAGTTATTTTTCCGACGATTTCGGGACAACCTGGAAGTCGGGTGGGGCAGTGCCCAATCCTGACAATATTATAACACAGGAGCCGGGATTGGTCGAGCTCAGGGATGGAAGGGTGATGATGTATATCAGGGCCAGCGGGGGAAAGCAATTAGTGTCCTACTCGGAGGATATGGGTGAAGTGTGGAGTCCTGTAGAGGTAAGCAATATCGATTCTCCCTTGTCTCCGGCTACTATAGCACGTATACCTTCTACAGGGGATCTTCTTCTGGTTTGGAATAACAATAACGGCAGCATTCCTGAGCTGAAGGGTAAGCGGACGCCGCTGACGGTGGCTGTTTCGAAAGACGATGGGAGGACCTGGCTGCACGTCAAAAACATAGAGACTGATCCGGATGGCTGGTATTGTTACATCGCCATTCATTTCACGAAGAAGGAGGTTTTGCTCTCGTATTGTGCCGGAAGTCAGGCTCAGAAGACACATTTATCCGTAACCAATATTACAAGACTTAACAATAAATGGCTCTACAAGTAGGAGTTCAGGCGTATTCAGGGCAGCAGATGTCCAGGAGCGTAACGGTAGAGGCGAGGACGGAAGGTCCGGTCGTGTTGCTGCTGGCGGGGGTACATGGGGACGAGTATGAACCTGTTGTGGCTGCTATGCAACTCGCGGGTCAGTTGCCCGGGCTACTTAAAAGAGGCACTGTTCGGGTGGTATGGCCTGTTAATCCGACTGCTTATCTCTCTGCGCAACGCTACGGGGACGATGGCCTTGACCTGGCCCGGATTTGTCCCGGCAAGGAAAACGGATCGTCTACTGAACGGGCTGCTTACGCAGTGAGCCAGTTGATCCGGGAATCGGATTATCTTGTGGATATGCATACAGGCGGCGTTATGTACGATTTATCGCCGTTGGCCGGATACGTTTTGCATCGCGATCAAGAGGTGCTTTCGAAGCAGCGGGAAATGGCGTTGGCATTCAATCTGCCTATTGTCTGGGGGACCGATCCGGAAGCGGAGGGGCGAACACTTTCGATAGCCCGGGATGAAGGTATACCGGCGATCTACCTGGAATATGGTGGTGGTACAGGATTCAGATCCAAGGTTGTCGATGCTTACACACAGGGTTTTGTGAATCTCCTGAGGCACCTTCAAATGGTAGATGGGGTCGTGGAAACACGCCCGGAAGAGGAGCGCTACTGGTTGGAAGACAGCCGGAAAGACAGCGGTTTTTTACAAGGTAAAATGCGTTCACCTGCCGCCGGAATTTTTGCATCCGAGGTGGAGCTGGGAAAACAGGTAAAGGAAGGCGATCGCTGGGGAACAGTAACTGATCCTTTGTCCGGAGAGGTGACAGACGTTCTCGCGGATTGTGACGGACTGGCCTTTCTTCTCCGTAATTTAGTGAAGGTGGAAAAGGGAGACGCCCTTGGCGGAATATTGCCGGTCGCCGGGCCGGGAAAAACGGAAATTAATTAGAGGTAGAAAGCAAGGTTCTCAGGTTTGGTTCTTACAGGCATTCAGAAAAACAGCAATCATGGATTTGAATTTATCGAAAGTTGCCATTGTTACCGGGGCTGGAGGAGGAATCGGCAGCGCAGTATCTGTTGCGCTGGCGAGAGCCGGATACAGGGTCGTGCTGACGGATGTTGACGAGGCAGGGCTCAATCAGACTGCTGCTCGGGTCAGTGCGGAGGGGGCAGCCTTTTTTTTGTACCCCGGCGACCTGGAGTCCGGGACCTTCCTGGAGTCCATCGTAGAGGCAACAGTTGAGAAGTGGGGACGAATTGACCTCCTG
>CAZAVR010000615.1:0-2695 GCA_964488435.1 uncultured Cytophagales bacterium
TGAATGGCGTACAGAAGCGGAGCGCCGCCCGACGGAGCGCCGCCCGACGGAGCGCCGCCCGACGGCGTAAGATTGTTCCTGCAAATTTCATCTGATCATAAAAATCTAAATAAAAATAAACACGTGAAATCATTGATGTTGTTGATTCATAAGGTAGGATGCGCTAAGCTGGTACTTGGGTTGCTTTGCCTGAGTATTTTTAATGCCTGTGAGTGGGGAGAGGGTAACTTAAGCCTGCTCAGGTCGAACCCTGATAATTTTACGGTGATCTTCACCGATACAGCCACGGTAAATATTTCCACTGTTTTTCTGGACTCTTTGGGGACGACCGGCAACAGGCTCCTCGTCGGTGGCTATGCTGACCCCTACCTCGGGAAAGTCCGCGCGGAGAGCTACCTGAGGACCGTGTTTAACGGAGGATTCAAGCCTGAGAGCAGGGCAGTATTCGACTCATTGGTGTTATCGCTGAAATATGACTATCATTATGGTGACACACTTCAACGACAAACCATCAGGGTTCATCAGGTGACGGAAGATCTTGGTCATAAAGACAAGTCGTACCAGAATGTGAACAAGTCGGCATACAGCACGGCTCCTATCGGGGCGGCGACGTTCCTGGCCCGTCCGCTGCGTGGCACCAGGCTTCAGATAAGACTGGCAGATGCTTTGGGGCAGACCATGATGGATATGAGCAGGAACAATACTTTGCAGACAGACGCAGACTGGCAGAAAATTTTCAGAGGCGTAGCGCTCGTCCCCGGGACGGAAAATAACGGTCCGATGCTGGGATTTTTAAAAGACAGTACACAGATTATTCTTTACTATCATACAAGCGAGTCCAACGGGATCACCAGCTCTTCCTACCGCGTAGAGCCGAGCCACATTGCCTATAACTATATTGGCAGCGACAGGGCCGGAACAAAGTTGCCCGTTGCCCCGAAGTTAAGTGATCGCATCAGCTCCTCCCAGACGGATAATCTGAGTTTTATCCAGTCAGGGGTGGGTGTAATGACAAGGATCGATCTGCCCTATATGAGGTCTTTCAAATACAACGCCAATGGACGGGTGAGAATCAATAAGGCGCTGTTGAGGATTGTTCCTTTTCGGGATGAAACCATCCGTACACTTACTCCACCCGTCAACCTTTCACTTTTCAGGTGTAATTTACGTAACCAGGTGACGGGTGTTGTGTTTGGCGGGGCGGCAGGTGCCGGAGTGACCGGAAGGTATTTTCAGGATACTTTTAATAATAACTACAATTATGAGCTGGATATTACGCAGTATATCACTGAACTTATCGATCCCCTTGAAAACAGTAATACCATGATCCGGTCGAATGTCGATAACGGGGAGGGGTTGCTGCTGAGAATCACAGACGAGTATAACAACAGTCTCTCCCGGCTGGCCATAGGGGACCAGCGTCACCCCAGGTATACTACCAGGCTGGAGATCTATTACACTTATATTAATAATTAGCACTTCGGTCAGGCGGGGTCACGAAAATGGCAAGTATCTCTCAGATCCTTGCCATTTTCATTTTTAATATAATCTTGGAAAGAAACCGTAACTTTGTGGAATGGAGGTAGTAGAAAGTACATTTGGCCAATTTAAGCTTAACAGGCAGCTTCTCAACGCGATAGAGGACGCCGGGTATGATCGTCCGACACCTATACAGCAGCAGGCCATTCCCCTGGCGTTAGCGGGTCATGATGTGTTGGGTATTGCCCAGACCGGAACAGGAAAAACCGCGGCCTATCTGTTGCCGTTACTGATGCAGATAAAATTTGCCAAAGGTAATGCTCCGCGTGCGCTGATACTTGCGCCAACACGTGAACTGGTGATGCAGATAGCTAAGAACGCCGTTGCTTTAAGCAGGTATACGGATATCAGAACGGTAGCTATTTATGGCGGACTGGGGCCAAAGATACAAATAGAGGCGTTACGGGAGGGTGTGGACATTCTGGTAAGCACCCCGGGAAGATTTCTTGATCTGTATCTTCGTGAAGAAATCAGCGTCAAAGGCCTCGGTTTTATGGTACTGGATGAAGCCGACAAAATTATGGATATGGGTTTTATGCCTCAGATCCGGAAAATTTTGGAAGTTATCCCTGTCAAGCGGCAGAACCTTCTTTTCTCGGCTACCTTCTCAGGCAGGGTTGAGAACCTGTCTCATGAATTTCTGGAGTTTCCCACCCGGGTAGAAGTTACTCCGCAGGCGACTGCTGCCGAGAGGGTAGGTCAGAGCCTGTTTGAAGTCCCTAATTTCCGTACCAAAATTAATCTGCTTGAGTACCTGCTCAGAGACGTGGAACATTTCAACAGGGTTATCATTTTTACCAGAAGCAAAGTTTCGGCTGATAATATTTATAAATTTTTGATCAGGAAAGTCGCCTCGGAGGAAGCCGTAAGGGTAATTCATGCAAATAAAGGGCAGAACACACGAATTAACTCAATGGAGGCGTTTAAGGAAGGTGATGTGAGGGTTCTGGTTGCCACTGATGTAGCGGCAAGGGGAATTGATGTCAGTGGCGTGAGCCATGTCATTAACTTCGATGTGCCGCTGATCTACGAAGATTACGTGCACAGGATAGGCAGAACGGGAAGAGCGAATAAGGAAGGAGAAGCTATTACGTTTATCACAATTGCTGGTCTGGCCCGTCTGGAAATAAAACCTGAAGAAGAAAAAGGCCTTCTT
>CAZAVR010000616.1:0-2694 GCA_964488435.1 uncultured Cytophagales bacterium
GGTGAAACCGGACAATGACCTTCCCGTCGAAACCCTGAGCGATATACTCAGGGCTGCATTGGACTTACAGCGGTCTATTTGATGTACGCCGGATCCCTGAAAGTGATGTCCTTTTCACTGGTCAATCCAAGGAATAGCTCCTGCATGAAATAGTTATTTTCGTCTTTGAGTGCTTTTGTAGAGATGAGCGCGTTTTTTATTTGGGATTTCTTTAGTTTCATTCTTTTTTCGCGCTCAAAGTTGTCTCCTTTGGGTTTGTACCAATAGGAGATAGGAGACAAGGCGACACCATCGGCTTCTGAAAGGAGCTTTTCGGTCAAATGACAGCGGTTTGCCTGTAATTTGGCTGTCTGTATGATGGATTGTACGTCCAGTCGGTTAAATTTTGTGTACTTAGCAAACCGGATGTTTCGGAGACCGTTTTTATAGAAGCAAAAGTCAATAAAATCAAAAGCGGAAAGGCTGTCATTTTCGGTGAGAGAAATGGTATTCAGTTTTCCGTTACCGATGGAGATGTATTCATAATCGGGATCCGATTTTATCACGTCGGCCTTGTATTTTAGTCGGTTTTCTTTAATGAAGGATAAGACTTTTTCACGGTTATCTCCCACAGCGAAAGACATAAATTTATCGACATGTATCGTTTTCTTATTTTCAAGAGACGCATTGATCGCTTGAATGTCAGGTATGGCAAAGACCCCTTCTGATTCCCTGTTGATGACAAAATCGGAATAAATACACTGGTTGCTCAGGTTTTCGCCTGACACAATTCCATTGTGCGAGGGAAACCAGTAGCCATCGATGACCGTGCCCGGCCAAAATACGAATCCTCCCGGGACGGCTGCAGGCAAAAAAGGGAGCAGCTCTTTTTCATCGATTATGGCAAGGTTATAGTCCGAATCAAAAAACAGATGAATTTTTCTTTCGTAAATATTGCCGAGACCTAAATAGGTATAACCGTTTCGCTGGCTTCCGAGCAGACCAAGACATCCGGGAAAGTTATTGTAAGGATGTAATTTGCTGATCAATGAATCTACTTCCGCTGTGTTTTTGGCAGGTGTTGCCATCCATTCGAAACCATTCAGGCTGTCTTTTTTAATTGACCAGGAGCCGGTTTTAGCATGGAAGGATTTTTCGGTGTTTTCGAAAATGAATTTTACTCCCTTTTCTGCCTGGACAGTGATGTTGGTCGTTTGGTAGTCGTAATTTTTATTGGGGGATTTACTGTTGAAATTCAACGTGCGTAGCGATGCACGCCCTTTGCCGCCCGTTATTTTTTTCTCAAATTCCGTTGCTACCTTATTCCCTAGCCTTAAAAAAGAA
Organism: uncultured Cytophagales bacterium; assembly: GCA_964488435.1. Taxonomy (GTDB): domain Bacteria; phylum Bacteroidota; class Bacteroidia; order Cytophagales; family Spirosomataceae; genus JBEBSO01. Next base: position 1,324 of record CAZAVR010000616.1, read on the forward strand.
TCTTTATATGCGTTATTAACTACCTCCCATTTTTTGAATGAAAATAGTATTCCGTAGACGTCTTTGGATTTGACACTGTAAGTCGGTTCATTCGGCTCAGGGCTTTTTTTGTATTTTATTTCGCTGTCCCCCACCTCAATTACTTTGCCGTGTATATAGTTGCCTCCCGAAGTGGCGATAATATCCTGGGCTTTGGATAGCTGTGAATAGAGAAAAAGAAATGTAAACGTCAAAAAAGTCTTCAGATAGAGAGAAAAATTATCCATGTGATTTATTGTCAGATGTCGCGTGATTCATCGTAAAAGTCAGCTATCAGCGTAATCTACTTGGCAGGGAGCTTCTCTATGCCTATACATAAACCGGGTTTTCCTTTCCTCTGGAAATGTGATCTGCCAATCTCCGGGGAAATGACAAGACGCTAAACCTCACACAGAGTTGAGGCCACCCCAAGGCCGTATCCCAATGTGTATGGATACAGCCTTGGGGTGATTTGAACTCTGTTTATAGTTAGGCGGGTATTGCATCCCGACGCAGTTTCAAGTTAGGGCTGAGCTAAACAAACCCGGAAGATTGTGTTTTCTGAGTATAATGTAATAGAATCACCCTTGTAAGCTGGAAGGAATCCCTATTTTTGTTTTGAATTACGAAAAAGTATAGACTTTGCACTGCTTATACACTGCTCTCCTGCTTCTGCTTTTGTCATTTTCCTCCATAGGGCAGGCAGTTCATTGGTTAAGTGACAGTGCGACGGCGGAGATACAAAACTACATGGTTCTGCCGGATCGGGGATACACCATCGCTCAGGTTGCTTCGGATACTACGCTGCCTTTTGTCGAAGGCGATTCAATCAGACCTATGACCTCGTCGGTCTATTGGATCAGAATCAATATTTACAACCCGTTTTCGTACGCCGAGAAGTACAATATTCGTTTTACACCCTATCTCAACAATACCCTGTATTATTATGACGCGAATTTGCGTACCTGGGTGGGCAGTCAGGCGGGTATCAAGGCGGGGCTGACCAACCGGAATCAGAGAGAGATCGCACGGATGCCGTTTTTGATGAAGGCAAACAGCCTCAACACCCTTTATATAAAAACAGACATAGGGCTTCTCAAGTCATTCGGATATGTTTTAAAGCCGGGTATCCAGTTGAGAAAGCAATCCTTCAGCGATAAAACCGAAGAGACGCTCAAAATGTACTGGGTGGCAGCCATGGTCGTGCTGTTTTTGTTTTTTCTGAACAATCTGTTCATTTACATTACATTCAGGGACAAGGCGGTGTTGTACTATCTGTTGACGCAGGCGGGCGGCATGATCTACGTTACCTCATACAGGTTTTTCTTTGCCTCTTTTATCCCATCCATGCCG
>CAZAVR010000617.1:0-2192 GCA_964488435.1 uncultured Cytophagales bacterium
ATTTTGCACTCCATTTATCTGAGGTAACATCGAACCCGATAAAATACTTTGTTTAAGCTACTTATGGAAATTACTATTGCTCAAAAATTAGACGCGCTCCTGAAACTTCAGGAAATTGACTCGAATTTGGACGAAATCATCAAAATCCGTGGTGATTTGCCCGAAGAAGTTCGTGACCTGGAAGATGAGATCATCGGGTTTGAAACCCGGAAGAACAAATATGTTTCTGAGATCACGTCGCTCAATGGTGAAATTGATCAGCTTAAGACTTCTCAGAAAGACGCCGATAAATTGATCCTTAAATACAAGGATCAGCAGATGAACGTTCGTAATAACCGCGAGTTCGATGCGATCACTAAGGAAATTGAGCTTCAGGATCTGGATGTTCAGCTTGCCGACAAAAAAATAAATGAGGCCAAGGCGAAGATCAGACTGGTAGAAGACGATCTGGGACGCACAGAAAAAGCGCTGGCCGAACGCAATGAAGATCTGAGAGCCAAAAAACAGGAGCTGTCTGTAATTATAGCCGAAAGTGAAGAAGATGAAAAACAGCTGCTGGCCGAACGTGAAAAACACGTCAAAAAGATCGAAGAGCGCCTGCTGAAGTCCTACCAGAAGATCCGCGACAATTCCGTCAACGGTCTTGCGGTGGTACAGGTTTCCCGGGGAGCTTGTGGCGGATGTTTCAATATTGTCCCTCCGCAACGGCAAGCCGATATACGCGAGCGCAAAAAACTGATTGTGTGTGAGCATTGTGGACGCATCTTTGCGGATGTGGAAATACCGTAAGCTGCTGCCAAATAAAATATCCCAGGCCGATAGTCAGGCCAGTGAGCAAGTCATAAAAAAACCAGGGACAGCTTAATGCTTCCCTGGTTTTTTATTTTAGAGTAATTTCCTTCTGTATGGCATTATCCCTCTTGCCGTGACGCATTGCCCCCAGCGCTGTTAGGGCCTACGATTTCCAGCACGCGGTGATATCATGCCCGGAGGGCTTAACTAGATCACACAGGCATAAAAAAGTAAAACCCCTTGCATTATTCTTATTTTTGTATTAACTTATCTTCATAATACCCTAAAAGTGGCCCTAAACCTCATTTTTATTAAATAATAAAATTAATTATATAGGCTTATTTATTAATAAAAATAAATATTTATACCATAATTTTGAAAATAAAAAACTAAATGCTAGTTTAGTGCCGCCAAATTATACAACAATCTTCATCAAGATGACATCAAACTTAACGTAACCAAAAGAACCATGGAAAAAGAAGCACAATCTGTATACCTGTAATTGCAGCAAGGTCAGCCTCTGAATCTCCTGCATGACTTGATTTAGGATCAGGAAAAGGCCGCTGTTCACCACATCGGCAACGACGACGCATCGATTGCCCTCGCTTGAAGGCAAAGAACTACCCTCCTTTTGATATGGCTGTAAGCATGTACCAAATACGTGCAGATTATTCTACAGCAAATTTTATACAAACAACCGATCAAAACAGTTGTCGTTTTTATCTTTATAGTTTATTCATATCAAAAACAATGGCTAAAAACTTTTACATTCAAAAACTCATCCACCGCACCTCCCGCATGACGCTGGCGATACTGTTCGTATACGCCTCTGGTGTGGTTGCAGCCGTGGCCGCCGCGCCTGAGATCCAATCGGTCTCCGTGGCAGATTTCACCCTTAAAGGGACGGTCAAAGACGAAAAAGGCGAAGGACTACCTGGCGTAAGCGTGCTTATTAAAGGTACACAGAAGGGAACCACCACTGATGCATCCGGAAACTTCAGTCTGCAGGTACCGGACAAAGGTGCGCTTGTATTCAGCTTTGTAGGATTTGCGACCCAGGAACATACCATTGACAGCAGAACAACTATAACCATAAGCCTCGTCCCGGAAGATATGTCTCTTGGCGAAGTGGTGGTTACCGGATTTGGAGAGCGCTCAAAACGAAATCTGGGGTACTCCACCGTCACTGTAGACGGTGATGTCATGCGTCAGACAGCTGCCATCAATCCCATCGCCGCCCTTCAGGGTATGGTACCGGGTTTACAGATTCAGCCTGGTATAGGTGGCCCCCAGGCAACACCTCGTTTCCTCATCAGGGGGAGCGCATCTCTGGACCCCTACCGCAACCAGCCTCTGATAGTCATAGACGGGATCATGATGGAACAGGACGTGGTGCTTCC
>CAZAVR010000617.1:2202-2679 GCA_964488435.1 uncultured Cytophagales bacterium
TGGAGGTGATCAGGATTTCGGAAATGTCCTGAAAGACATCAACCCTGACGATATTGAGTCCGTAAACGTACTCAAAGGCGGCTCTGTTACTGCACTTTACGGAAGCAAAGCCAACAACGGAGTAATCCTTATTAAAACCAAGAAAGGCTTTTCTCAAAAAGGTCTGGGTGTTTCAGTTACACAATCTGTCAACTGGGACAAAGCCTACCGCACAGCCGACTTTCAGAACCAGTTCGGATCAGGTCAGCACACAGGTGACTTCATCGAAATCAACGAAGGTGGTCAGACCATATTGGGTATCAACCCTGGTACCTACGGCTACAACTTTGGGCCTCCCATGACAGGCCAGCGGGTGAGAGATGTAAACGGCAACATGATCGATAACAATCCGCGTCCCAACAATATTCTGGATGTCTTCAGAACCGGAATTAACAGCAATACCAATATAGGTGTATCGGGCGGGAATGAAACGGGAAC
>CAZAVR010000618.1:0-2672 GCA_964488435.1 uncultured Cytophagales bacterium
GGCCGTAACTATAGGACAAACCGAAGAACTGATAGCGGAATTAGCCAAGATATAATCCCGGGCTTTCTTTTCCTGTGCCGCAAAAAGATACCGCAAAACAAAACAATGCCGGAATATAATTTTCTAAGGAATTTTTAAGTTCTAAAAAAAATACAACGTCAAAAATTTGGAAACGGGTTCAATGTTGTCTTAACTTTGTTTCACCAATTCAAATAATACACCCAGAAGAAATGAAAAAGATCTTAGCATTTGCGTTTGTTGCCTCTATGGTTTCTTTCGCAGCTTGTACCAGTAAGCCTACAGAAACTGAAGTAGTAGAAGAAACAGTAGAAACAGTAGTTGAGCCTGAGGTTCCTGCTGTTGCAGATACTACTGCAACTGATACTATCGTTGCTCCTGCTCCTGCTGCTAACTAAGAAAAGCGACAGTTAAAAAAACGAACGGCTGCGGACGATGTCCGCAGCCGTTCGTTTTTTTAACGTTTTTCATACTATTTTTGCCCCCGTTATGCTATAGAACATATAATTAATGAACAACAATCCACTGTCTGGTATCTATCGTCGGGGCGGAGATGTACTTAACATAGGTCTTCTGCTCTTTTCCGTCGTTCCGCTTATTGCCCTGTCATTCTACAATCACCCCTCCGCCGTAGATGACTATTGCTTTATCTACACCGTCCGCGAGCACGGATGGATCGGCGGCATGAGCAAATACTACAACGAATGGACAGGCAGGTATTTCAGCATTTTCCTGACCCACAGCAGTCCGCTTATATTCAACTTTTTTGCCGGTTTTAAGCTTTTATCCTTTTTCCTCATCCTCGGATTACCCGCCAGCATTTACCTGCTCATGCGGACCATCCTTCCGGCCTACTCCCGGCTTGCCCTGCTTGGATTTACCGGCGTCATCATGTTCCTGTTTCTGCTCCGGCTGCCGAGCGTGCCCGAAGCGTTTTACTGGGCGGCTTCATTTGCAAATTATACGCTGCCGGGTATCATGATACTCCTTTGGGTCGTCCTTACCATTGAATGGTACCGGACTCCCGTGAAACAAAAGAAAAACCTTATTGCCGCAACCTGCTCGTTCCTCATATTCGCAGTGATCGGGTGCAGTGAAACCGCTATGCTCATCATGGTCGTACTTATAGGGTCGTGGCTTTTCTACCGCCTCGTAGTCATCAAAAACCTCGATATGCTGATGCTGCTGGCCATGATCACAACCTTGTTTTCCTGCTATCTCCTGTTCAGCTCTCCGGGCAATACCGCCCGGCTCGAAGGAAACCCCATCAGCGGCGACATCCCGATGGCTACCCTCGTAACGATTAAATTCATTGCCCGCAGTGCAGGACAATGGCTTACAGGCACCCCGATACTGCTCTTTACGCTGTGCTGGATATTGGCTATCGCTTCACGGAAAACACCGCTTCCTCCCTGTTTCTCAATGCCGGTCTGGCTTGTCATGATGAGCTATCCCGCCCTGCTTTTCGTGGTGATCTTCCCGTCATTCTATGCCATCAGCACCGAACTGGACCCGACTCCGCGCGTGGTCAACAGCCTGTATTTCTTCTTCCTGCTCGGATGGTTCTACCTGACCGGGATACTGACCTACCGGCTCCGGACGCTAATTCCGTCTTCTTTTTCAGGCCGGCAGTTTGTCACGCCGGTCCTGTACGGGATTTGCGCTTTATCAATTGCATTTTCTGTTAAAAGCACTCCGAATTTCAAAACCGCGTACCGCGACTGGCTGAAGGGAAAAGCCGCTGCTTACGATCGTGAAATGAAAGAGAGATACGCGATCCTGATGGACAAAAACAATCCTGCTCCTGTAATTCCGCCTATCAAAAACCGGCCTGAATCACTGTTTGTAGGAGACATCGAGAAAGATCCCAAACATTGGTGGAACTGGTGCATGGCAGGTTATTTCGGAAAAGATTCCATCCTGCTGCTGGAAACCGCACCTTCAGATCAACCGGGTGTCAAAGCCGGATTGTAATACATGATGTACTCACAGACATGACATCAAGCCAATCGAATCAGACTTCCCGGTCGGTTGCCTTTATCGCATTCCCTATCGCGATCTGGCTTCTTATAATCTTACGCTACGCGGAGAATGTCCCCTGGTTTGATGATTTCGATCCCTTTCCCGATTTCCTCAGGAAGTGGGTCCTGTCTGACGGAGGCTTCGAGAAGCTGAAGCTGATCTTTCAGCCCAATAACGAGCACCGGATGATATGGGGAAAGCTGGTCGCCCTGGCCTATTATAAGCTTACCGGCACGCTCGACTTCCGCTTTTTGCAGATTTTCGCCGCCTTTTTCACACTCGGTACGCTGCTCCTCTTCTGGAGGACTTTCCGGAAAACAGGGCTGCCTGTCCTGTTCTTCATCCCCATACCGTTCTTTCTTTTTCATTTACAATATTACGGAACCTACCTGTGGGCAATATGTGGGATGCAGCATCAACCGGTCGTTTTTTTTTGCGGCGCTGACCTCCTACCTGCTCGCAAAGAACCGGTTCTTGCCGGCGGTAATTGCGGCTATGTGTGCCAATTTTGCGATGGGCAACGGGGTTTTGGTCTGGACTTCGGGCTTTGCCATCCTGCTTTATCTCAACCGGCCCCGCCTTATCTTCATCTGGGTAGTCCTGTGCGCCGTCAATGTATACCTTTACTTTTA
>CAZAVR010000619.1:0-2666 GCA_964488435.1 uncultured Cytophagales bacterium
GCCTGTTTCGCATTTACAGCCATTGGTTTTTCGCAAAGAACATGTTTTCCTGCAGCTGCTATCTGCACCACATTTTTATAGTGCAAAGCATTGGGAGTGGTTATGTATACGAGGTCGATGTCCGGGTTTTCCTTTATGTTATTGACCGTTTCGTAGTTATAAAGATTTTTGCGTTCAAGATGGTATTTTTGTTGCCAGGAGTTCAGTTTTGAAGGAGTGCCGGAAATAGCGCCTGTCAGGCGTGCCATTTTACAGGAATTCATGGCTTCAGCTACGCGTTCTGCATAACTTCCCAGGCCCATGATAGCCACGCGAACTTGTCTGTCCTGGGGGATGTCGGCCGCCGATGCCCTCAGATATCGGGGCCATTTGAGATGTACAAGGGAAGTAGTCCCCAGGCTCATCGTGAACTTTTGAAGGAAACTGCGTCTGGAGTTCATAAAAAATAAGGGGAATAGGAAAAAGTGTAGTGAATATAGTGAATAAATGAAGACGATGGGTTCTTTCATTTGAATGAAAATTTGTTTTGGATGATTTCGTTATCGGTTATGCCGTGTCACGGTAAATGAATGCTTATAGACCCGGGTATTAAAATACCTCTTATCTTGCGGGAGAAATTATTTTTGTGTATGTTAAGGTCGTTGCTTTCAGCTGCTTTGTTTTTTATTTCGGTTGCCTCCTTTGGTCAGGGTTTTCTGAACAGGACTATATCTATAACCGCCACGCGAGAGCCTGTATCATCCGTGCTTTCCAAAATCGGCCAGAAAGGAGGATTTAATTTTTCTTACAACAGTGATATATTACCAGCTGACAGTTTGGTTACACTCTATGTTCAAAACAAGAGTGTCCGGCACGTATTGGATCTTTTTTTGATGGGGAGCTATCAATATAAAGAGACGTCAGGGTATGTGATCATTCAACGCCCAACCCGGGAACGGAGTTTATATGTCAATGGGATGATTCTGGATGCGGAGTCAGGAGAGCGTGTGGATTATGCCAGCGTATATTCAAAGGTGATGCTCGTATCTGCCATGAGTAATACGGAGGGTGGTTTTCGTCTCAGGCTGCGCGAGGGTAGCCTTCCGGTTACACTTACGGTAAGCAAAATTGGTTATTCGGACACAGTGGTGATTGTGCGGGGAGAGGAAGCCCAGGATTTAAAGATCGTCCTTGCTCCTAAGGTGATAGAATTGGACCAGGTAACGATTCGTCATACTGACGCCGATCACAACTGGCTGGCGAGGCTTTTCGTGTCATCAAGACTGAGAATTCAGAGTCGGAATATTGGAGAGTTTTTTGTGGCTTTACCTTATCAGGCATCGATTATGCCGGGATTGGGCACCCACGGTAGAATGGGTGGACAGGTGACCAATAGGGTATCTCTCAATATTTTGGGCGGTTACACCGGAGGTGTGAATGGAGTGGAGGTGGCCGGGTTCTTCAATTTGTCGAAAAATAATGTTCGTTATGTACAGGTGGCAGGTCTTTTCAATGTGGTGGAGGGAGAGGTGTCAGGATTTCAGGCTGCCGGGCTTTATAACAAGGTACTTGATTCCCTGGTCGGTGTTCAGGTTTCCGGACTATGGGGCGTCACGTCCAGAGGCGTAAATGGAGCCCAGGCTTCCGGTGTTTTCAGCAGATCGGGAGGTGTGGTAAGCGGGGGACAGCTGGGGGGACTGGCTAGCATCGGCACCTCGGATTTTAAGGGATTTCAGGCGTCAGGAATATATGGATCAGTCTATGGTCATCTCAGAGGGGTACAGCTGGCCGGAGTGCTCAGCCGGGTGCGTGGCGAGACGGATGGTGCGCAGGTATCAGGCATACTCAGTTACAGCGGAGGCAGGCATCGTGGAGTTCAGGTGGGAGTGGTGAACTACGCGGGAGATTTGAAGGGTTTTCAGATAGGACTGATTAATATGTCCGAAAGGTCGTCGGGTTATAGTCTGGGGCTCATTAATATCGTGAAATACGGTAAAAAGGAGATGGCAGTACATGCCAACGAAATGACGCCGGTCAACCTTTCCTGGAAAAGCGGGAACAGGAGATTTTACTCTATGCTGACCGGGGGAACGGACTTGGCCACACTTCATACTTTTGGACTTGGCCTGGGTAGTGAATTTAGCCTGGGGAGAAATCTGGACATGAATGCGGAGTTTTCCCGTAACTATTTCATCTTTGATAAGGATCCCCATTTTCAGGAGGTAGACCGGTTGCAAACTTCCCTGCTTGTGAAATTAGGACGGCATTTTCTACTATCGGCCGGGCCTTCCGTGAACGCGATGTTCATCCGAAGCGGCGACCACCAGTCGAGATTTGAGCGGATTGCCCGGGGCAGATGGTACGAGAAAGACCTTCAACGATTCCATACCTGGCTGGGGTGGCAGGGGGGAGTACATTTTTCTTTTTAGAATTTGCACCAAACAAGGGCTTTTGTTGTTTTACCAAAACGACGGTAGCGGGGCGTCGTCTCTTATTGCTTTCAAAGCCATGACTGCCAGCCATGCTCATAATAAAGTTTAATGAATACGATTGAAAATGATGGTGCCAAAGTTCTGCACAGACGGGCACCTGCGGGTAGTCAGACGGTTTTTCCGGTGCTGCTGGCTTTAAGTTTTACGCACCTGCTCAATGATACCCTCCAGTCTGTAGTGCCCTCTATGTATCCG
>CAZAVR010000620.1:0-2654 GCA_964488435.1 uncultured Cytophagales bacterium
CGTAAACAAACTTAAATTTAAACCTACGCTGTCCATAAAATAGGGAGTACCTTACGTTTCTTTCCATCACCAGGACCTAAAGAATCGGCAGATTTAAATTCTATATGTACCGACTCTTCTAATCTAGAGACTATTGAGTTTTCAATATCTTCTTGAGTAAAATCTTCCTTTTCGAGTATATCCATGACGGTGAAAGGCCTTGTTTAGGGCAAGTATAGCGAATCTGTCATCCAAGTGCAAACCCGACGTCTGATTGAAAATAATCTCACTATTGATCGTTTTACGAGCTTTAGACTCTACTAACTCTCGCAGCCAGTAGCCATTCGATTGGCAGGGTAATTAGCCCTATGAAATAATTGCTGAAGTGTTGTAATCCTCCCGCTGCTCCCCTCCGATTGAATTGTTTCATGCCTATGTAGAGCCTTATGGCCAATCAGATAAAAAGAGGGCAGGGAAAGGCAGGTTTTGCAGCAGGTTTATAGGCGTTTCCATATTCATTGATTTGCTTTTGGTTGGGCAACCGCTCCGAAAGCGGTTGCCCCTATGTCATACAATTTCAGTTCAGGCTAAAGATTGCCGCTCCGTCTTGAGTAGAGGCATTGCATAATTCAAATGCCTTTTAGGCTTTAAGTCGGGCCGTATCTCCCATGATGATGGATTACAGTTTTGCCTGATCATCTTTGTAGTTCTTCACATTTTGAAAATAGCCGGTCACCGCAAGGAGACATTTAGGGTTTTCTGGCAGACTATACGGATGGGTGTAAACGCTTCGGTGATACTTCCGTTACCGTCATGTTAGGTTGTCAGGAAAATATACTTTTCCATTACATCATCGCCATTGCCCATCCTGATATAATCCGGTAGGCCTAATGTATGGTTGGCTTGCTTACCTGGGTTGTGATGCCGCAGGTGGTAAAACCCCGTCACTTTTTACTTTGAATGAAAATGGCGATTGCGCTGAGTTGAAAATTGATGTACGATTTCAAAATAATATGAACTGCAAATGGACAAATCAAACGGATACGAGGACAACGCGGCGACATTTATTCGCTGTCGCTCTATGGGCATCGATGGAATCGGCGCGCCATCAGTTCGGCACTGGGCAAGGTCACTACCTCTAAATGCGACAGTTCTGGATGTAGGTTGTGGTATAGGCCTGCCAATTTCGAAGGCATTGATAGATGAAAGCTTAGCCGTTTATGGGATTGATGCGTCACCTTCGATGGTTCAAATCTTCAAGGAGAACTTCCCAAATAGTCCAGTCGCCTGTGAAGCTGTAGAAGATTCTTCATTTTTCAATCGGCAGTTCGATGCCATAATTGCATGGGGACTAATGTTCCTTTTGCCGGTAGAAACACAGGAAGTTGTGATTCAAAAAATGGCAAATGCGCTGTATGCTGGTGGAAAGCTGTTATTTACCGCTCCTTCTCAAAAATTGAAATGGGAAGATGCCATTACAGCAATAGAATCGATATCGCTTGGAGCGGAGAGATACAAAGAGCTGCTGGCTGCATCGGGACTTTCGCTCATCGGGGAGTTTGAAGACGAGGGAGAGAACCATTACTATCATGCTGAAAAGCGCTAAAACACACTTCTCAATTAAACCTCACTTCCTCACCACCAAATGCTTTAACCCAGGATCATTCAGCAGCCGCTCCATCTCTGACTGAATAATATCCTGCACCTCCTGCTTGATCTGTAGGTAGTTCCGCTGTACCATGCCGTCGTCGAGTTTCCGGATCACCTCAATATCCTTATAGCCATCCTGCTCCCGTTTGAGGGCCTCGTGGTCATTGATGATCTCACAGTGGAAAGCCTTTAGTTCTATTCTATTGTCTGGATCATCAGCCACCATCCCGACAAACTCTCCGGAACTAAGAGCCGATATTTTGGATGGTGGTATGGCAGCCTCCAGCTGCTTGGAGCGGCTAATGGAAGTATCTCCGCTATTAATGGAATAGCTCTCCCTGTCCTGCATGATTTTCCCAAAGCGTTCGGATAGCTGTTTAGCCGTATCGCCGGTCACCTGCCCGGCAATTATATTGCCAGTAATGTTCATGATCACATCGGCCTGCTCGCGGCCGTAATCTTTACGAAGCTGGCTGAAATCCTGGATGCCCAGGCAGGTGGCCACCTTGTTGCTCCGGGCAGTCGCGATCAGGCTATCCATGTTATTGAGGTAAATGGTCGGGAACTCGTCGAAGACCAGACTGCTTTTCTGTTTACCCTTCTTATTGACCTGCTTCACCAGGCGGGTAACGTAGAGAGATAATACGGCTCCATAAATCTGGATTTTCTGAGGGTTGTTCCCCATGCAGACGATCTTTGGCTCTTTGGGATTATTGATGTCCAGGTTGAAATCATTGCCGGACAGTACATAATATAATTGAGGAGAAGAAAGTCGGGCCATAGCCACTTTGGCCGCGGCAATCTGGCCCTCCAGTTGTTCCATGACATCGTTCAGGTAGGCATTCACAAAGGGGTTGATAAGCACTTCGATTTCCTTTTCCGTCCGGAGCAGTGTAAATAGGCTATCGTAATCCACCTGCATCAACTCTATCACGTGGGGCAAGGTACAAAACTCACCGTCCTTGTATTTCTTTAAGTACCAGATCACGGCGGTCAGAAAGTTGATCGGAGACTCCACGAAGAAG
>CAZAVR010000621.1:0-2648 GCA_964488435.1 uncultured Cytophagales bacterium
GTATATTTTGAGGGCTTTTTTGAGGTGTCTGTGTATTTCTCCTTCAGCAATGAGCTCCCCCAGAGCCTGTTCGAGGATGACATCTCCCTGCTTGTCTACAATATGTTTTAATTTGCTCATTTCATGAATGAGATCTTCCGGCCCCACTACATATCCGGTTTGCAGGCCTGGTGCCAGCACGGTACTGAAGGCACCTGTGTATACGACCATTCCGCTGTGATCGGCACTGGCCAGAGGGAGTAAGGGGCTGCTCTGGTAGTGAAAGTCGTAATCGTTGTCGTCTTCAAGGATAATAAAACGGTATTTTTCCGCGAGTTGGAGTAGCTCTACTCTCCTTTCGGTGCTCAGGGTAACTGTTGTAGGGTAATGATGGTGCGGTGTAATATATACCATGCGCGGGGGAGATGACTGGCATATTTTAAGGATAGCTTCGGTAGATATGCCTGATGCATCGACAGGTACAGAGCGTATTTTTGCGCCGGCCTGCTGAAAAATCATGTTGGCCATATAATAGCTGGGTTTCCCGACTACGACCTGATCCCCATGCGAAAGAAGTAATGAAGAGGTCAGGTAAATACCCATGTGAGCACCCCGGGTGGTAAGTATGTTATTTTTTCTTATCGGGAGACCTCTGGAATTGTTTAGAAAACCTGCAAGTGTTTCTTTGTAAAACTCATTGCATCCGGCGCCTGCGTCTTTCAGAAGTCTGTGATTGTGCTTCCTTTTCAATATGCCCGACATGGTTCTGGACAGTTTATCCAGCGGGGCTATGCGTACGTCGGGTGATCCATCGGTGAATTCGAGCGGGTGGTTTGAGGAAGACGTTGCGGGTATATCAAGCAGGATTTTGCGATGGAAGGTAAAGCCGGAGCGGACGGGGTATTTGACCAGGTGATCGGCAGACAGACTTTCCGGTTCATCCGGCCGGTCAAATGCGCTGCTGATAAAGGTGCCTTTGTTAGCTCGTATTTCCAGCCATCCCTGAAGATATAGTTCTTCATAAGCTGCGATAACCGTTTTCCGGTGAACGGAAAGAATTTGGGATAATTTGCGGGTACCGGGTAGTTGTACACCGGCCACAATCATGCCACGCTGTATAGCATTGATCATTTGTCTGGCGATCTGCAGGTACACAGGAGTCGAAGAAAGACGGTCCAGGTGCACGATGTTTTTGAAAGGAATATTAACCGGACTACTCACTATATCAAAACCGGATTACTTTAATGATCCGGTAAGATAATAGATTTGTCCCGGTATCAATAAAAATAGCATCTTATTTATCTTATGAAAACAAAATACAAGTCTGCATGGAAGCGTTGGGGTGTCCTGTGTATATTGGCTTGCCTCAGGATATCTTCAAACGGACAGGAGATTGTACTTGATCCGGTTACCATTACCTCTTCGATGCTGGAGAAAAGAGCCTCAGAGACGGGGCGAAACATTCAGATTATCAAGGGAGACTATTTCAACAGGTTACCGGTAAACAGTCTGGATGAGTTACTCAGGTACGTCCCAGGCGTAGAAGTACAGGCCCGGGGGCCGATGGGCAGCCAGAGTGACCTGGTGCTACGGGGAGGAACTTTTCAGCAGGTACTGGTGATATTGGACGGATTGAGGCTGAATGATCCTAATACGGGACATTTTAACAGCAACATACCTATCGTGCCGTCAGAAATAGAAAGAATCGAGGTTTTAAAAGGGGCTTCGTCAGCTATATACGGTTCTGAAGCCGTAGGTGGGGTCATTCACATCATTTCAAAGAGCTTTGCATCGCGGGGCAGCAGCAAAGACTCCAGCCAGGTGGAGGCATCCGCGGGGGGGCGGACAGTTTGGATTGTGGACGGGTAGGGCAGGTGCCACGCTTAGGGCAGGCAAATTGACGGTTTCCGGCGGAGGTTTAATTAATCGGGCTGACGGTGTGGCGCAAAGGGGAACTACCGGTCATTTTGATAACAGGACACTTTCACTTTCCGGAAAGTATATGATTAGTTCATCGTGGAATCTCGCCGGACGGGTCGCTTACGATGACCGGGATTTTAGTGCTCAGAATTTCTATACCACCCTGGTCAGCGATACAGCCAGTGAGCGTATACGTACTTCCTGGAATCAGCTGAGTCTTCGCCACGAAAAGGGGCGATCGGCTTTCAGTCTTGACGGCGGATATAAGCGTGTTTCGGACCAGTATCTGTTTAACCCTGGTGCACAGAGAAACGAGAGCATATCCGAACTCTGGCAGGCACTGGCCGTGTGGAGGCAGTCTGTCGGGCGTTACACCGACCTGGCAGGCGGCTTAAATTATCAGAACAAAAGTATCGCTTCGAATGACCGCGGAGAGCATTCGCGGCATCAATTAGCGCCTTTCCTGTCACTTTCTCAAAAAATAGGTCAGTACTTTACTTTTTCGCCTGCGGTCAGGTTTGACTGGCGGGAGAAGCTGGGGACGGAATTTGTTCCTCAGGCAAGTATATCATACCGCAGAGGAGAGGTCCAGTTACGAGCCAGTGCGGGGAAAACCATACGTGACGCCGATTTTACAGAGAGATTTAATAATTACGGCAAAGCGCTGGTCACCGGGGGGAGTGTCGGGAATCCCGCACTTAAAGCGGAGAGATCGTTCAGCTATGAGGCCGGGGTTGACTGGTTTCCTG
>CAZAVR010000622.1:0-2632 GCA_964488435.1 uncultured Cytophagales bacterium
TCGGTGGGTGGAAGGAGATCGTAGAGGGAGCCGGCCTTATGATTGCCCGAAGTGCCTTTGAAGGAGTCCGGGTGTTTTGCATCGTCAAGTACCTGTATTTCTGGTCCTGTAGAATAGGGTTGTCCGTATTTGGGGTCCTCATGTACGTGAAAAATAATTCCGCTGTTTCCGCCTTCACTGATTTTCCATTCGATCTCCAGTTCAAAATCTCCGTATTCACCTACCGTAGTAAGGTTACCGCCGCCTTTTTCGACCATCACGATGGCGCCATCTTCTACTTTCCATTTATCACTCATGGTCGGTTTATTGTAGATTTTCCAACCATTGAGGGTTTTGCCGTCAAAAAGTGACACCCACTTTCCTTTCTTACCGCTTTGCGCCTGCGAAGAGGAAGCAAACAACATAGCCATGCACATTACTAAAATTCCTTTTTTCATTGTTTTGGTCCGAGATTATTGTGGTTTTGATTTTTGCTCAAATATAGCTGCTTCTATAAGGGATCAAAGGTATTTCTTTACCTTTGAAATTATCATTATTTTGAATTTTAAAAACGAAACGAAGATGGCATCTATTTTTTCGAAAATTGTCGCTGGCGAGATACCATGTCATAAAATAGCAGAGACAGATCAGTTCCTCGCTTTTCTCGATGCTTTTCCGGTAGCCAAAGGTCACGTGCTGGTGATTCCTAAAAAGGAGACCGACTACATATTTGATCTCTCGGATGATGAATATTCCGGACTCATGCTTTTCGCAAAAAAGATCGCTGGTTTCATAGAGAAGGTGGTGCCGTGCAATAGAATTGGTGTGGCTGTGGTGGGGCTCGAAGTGCCGCATGCGCATGTGCATCTGATTCCGCTCAACAGTATGGCAGATATGGACTTCGGGAAAAAACTAAAGTTTACTGCGGAGGAACTCGGGCAACTTGCCGAACTCATCAGGAAGGAGGCCGGTCGTGGTGCTATCGGGTAAGTTTGTTTTATATCCGCGGGGATTGTCCTGGCCCGAAAGGTAGTTTCCTTCGTATTTCATCTTTGTAATGAGTTGTACGATTCTTAAACATTTAGCATCCATATTTTATGGGAAATATTGAAATATCGAGAAGAGAATTCCTTGCGGCGTCTTCCGTGGCTGCAGCCACGCTCTTCTCTCATTCTGTCTTTGGCGCGCCCGCATATATCAAAGGCCTGGGGAAACCCAACTCCCTTTTCAAAGGGGTTCAGATAGGAGTTATCAGTTATTCTTGGAGGAGCCTTCCCAGTAGCGCGGAACAAGTACTTCAGTATTGCAAGGACTGCAATATCAGTGCGATTGAGCTGATGGGGCCTTCGGCGGAGTCTTTTGCGGGTGCACCGGAAGTTCCGGCAGGAGCCAGGCAAGGGAGAGACGCAACCGAAGAGCAGAGAAAAGCGTTTGATCAGTACCTGGTCAGCCTCGCGGAATGGAGGGCGAAGGTATCTATGGACAAGTTTGTACAACTTAGAAAAATGTACAATGATGCAGGTGTTAAAATTTACGCGTACAAGCCTTCGGCACTAGGTGCGAAAAACACCGATGCGGAAGTTGAGTATGCGTTGAGGGCTACCAGAGCGATGGGGGCGACCCATGCTACCGTAGAATTACCTAATGATGCGGAGGAATCGCTTCGCCTTGGGAAAATAGCAGCCCGTAATAAAGTTTATATTGCATATCACGGGCACACCAAACAGTCACCTACCTGGTGGGATGTGGCCTTAAGCCAGTCAGACTATAATGCCATGAACCTGGATATGGGACATTACGTGGCAGCGGGCTATGATCCACTTCCTTTTATAAAGGAAAGGCACAAGCATATTCTGAGTATGCACGTGAAGGATAGGAAAAGCAAAGCCAATGGAGCGGCCAATGTGGTATGGGGCGAAGGCGATACGCCTATTGCAGCATCACTGAACCTGATGAGTAAAAACAAATATAAATTTCCGGCAACGATCGAGCTCGAATATGCCATTCCTGAAGGCTCGGATGCCATCAAAGAGACGATCAGGTGTGTGGAGTTCGCGAGGAAAGCTTTAGGGGCATAGTTCGGCTGTAGTGGTTTCTGCGTCTTGTAATCTGAAATAACAGGAGGGGTATCCATTCGGGATCCCTTTTCTGCTTTAATACCGGCATAACGGACGTCCTGGCGGTGTGATTATTTAGCAGGTTTCGGATTTTTGGTTCGGGGATTACTTGCCTAATTTGTGTATTCATATCAAAAGGAACGGAATGAGCGAAAACATAAATTATCACCGCATCGCGCAGGCTATCGATTATATTAAAGATAATTTCAGGCATCAGCCCAGCCTGGATGAGGTGGCAGCGCATGTGC
The DNA here is from genome assembly GCA_964488435.1 of uncultured Cytophagales bacterium. Lineage (GTDB taxonomy): Bacteria > Bacteroidota > Bacteroidia > Cytophagales > Spirosomataceae > JBEBSO01. The sequence goes on from CAZAVR010000622.1 coordinate 2,345, forward strand.
ATCTTAGCCCCGCTCACTTTCAGCGTATGTTTACTGACTGGGCAGGGACTAGTCCGAAGAAATTTTTACAGTACATCAGCCTCGCTTACGCCAAATCTATGCTTGCGCATAAGGATGTCAGTCTCTTTGACGCAGCTTATGAAACCGGATTATCCAGTACAAGCCGTCTGCACGATCTTTTCGTGAAAATAGAAGCCATGACTCCGGGAGAATATAAAAACGGCGGAAAAAATCTCTCCATCAATTACAGTTTCTATGAGGGGCCTTTTGGCAGCATGATCGTGGCAT
>CAZAVR010000623.1:0-2628 GCA_964488435.1 uncultured Cytophagales bacterium
CTGAAGTCTGTTTCCAAAACGGGTTGCGTGGTGAGTGCTGAAGAACACAACCGACGGGTATCCTTTTTTTCGGTATATGTATATTTTTTCATAGGACGAATGAATCTTTACTAAATGGTTAATCAATAGTCTCCCAGCGTTTCCGGAAGTTGTGCGAGCGCTAACGCTAACTGTTCGTCATTAGGCGCTGTTCCATGCCATTTATGAGTACCCATCATGTAATCCACTCCGTATCCCATCCCTGTATGCAACAATACCATGACAGGCTTGCTGTGCCCTGTTTTACTTCTCGCCTCTTCAAGCCCTTTCACCACATGCTCCATCTCATTACCTCTTTCTACCTCCATTACTTCCCATCCGAAAGCTTCGTATTTGGCTGCAAGATTTCTGTTGTTCATCACTTTCTCGGTAGGACCGTCGATTTGCTGTCCGTTGAGATCGATGATAGCGATCAGATTATCCACCAGATGGTGCGGCGCAAAAGTAGCCGCCTCCCATACCTGGCCTTCCTGCTGCTCTCCATCGCCCATCAACACATAAACCACACGCTCATCCTTGTTCAGCTTCTTGGCAAGCGCTGCCCCTATAGCAACAGATAATCCCTGTCCTAACGAACCAGATGCCACTCTCACACCCGGCAGATGTTCATGCGTAGTAGGGTGTCCCTGTAGTCTCGAATCCAGCTTTCTGAAAGTGGCAAGTTCCGCTACCGGGAAATAGCCTCTATGCGCTAATACACTATACCAAACAGGAGAAATATGGCCGTTTGACAGAAAAAACAGGTCTTCTCCTGCGGCATTCATATCAAAAACCGGCTTGCCGTCCTTCTCGTTGATCTTCATTTTATCGAAGTACAGGGCTACTAGCAAATCGGTGCAACCCAGGGAACCTCCCGGATGCCCTGACTGACAGGCATGCACCATTCTGACGATATCCCGCCGTACCTGCGAAGCAATTTCATTTAATTTACTGATTTCCATATATTTATTTGTAATTTACAAACTAAAAACACCCCTGGCCTCGGCCTCGGACGAAATTAAAACTGCTAAATACGACCTCCTCAGGAGGAAGGTGATACGGACTTACCCAGGAGCTGATCGGCATGGTGAGCGCTGTCCACATTGTCTACAATATGCTCAATCACTCCCAGCTCATCAATGACAAAGGTAGTTCTTACAATGCCCATATACGTACGCCCAAAGGTATTTTTTTCTCTCCAAACGCCATAGTTCTTCACCAAAACAAGATCCGGATCTGCCAGCAACCTGAAGGGAAGACTGAATTTGGCAATAAATCTTTGATGTGACTTGCCTGTGTCACCACTTACACCTAACACTTCATAACCGGAACCCGTGAGATCACTATAATTATCCCTCAGGTTGCAAGCCTGCTTTGTACACGTGGGAGTATTGTCCTTCGGATAGAAATAAATGATAAGCTTTTTACCTTTAAAATCTGACAACTTAACCAGATTCCCATCCTGATCCTTTGCTTCAAATGCCGGTGCCTTGTCACCAATTTTTAACATTTCTTCAATATTAATAATTTACATTATAAGAGAAAACCCCCTTATGATTATGCTCACTCACCGGGGCTGCCTTTCGCTTTTCTTGCCGGTTTCGCCTGCGACTCCCTGATTTCGGACGGCAAGATACTACTATTTCCGGCCCTATCCGTTACAGTCAGGGTGAGATGGCCCTGAAAAGGAACTGAATTATCCAGTTTTTCAGACCAGATCATCCCGGTTTTGGGTTCATAGTTCATCAGGATCCATTTTCCGTCAATCTCCGCACGAAACCCGTCTATACCCGATAAACCATCCGAAATATGGGCGCGAACAGCCTTTGAACTACACTCCAGTATACGAACACGAGGGGGCAAAGTATCAGTCACCGGATAAAAAACACCGAGTTCCCTTGTGCGGAAAGCAATCTGGCTCCCTTCCCCAAACCCCACCCACGAAGGAATGACCACCCGAAACAGACCGGTATATATGTGTTCTTTCCGGCTTGCTAAATTTGGAATCCGGCCTGTAAGAAACGGTCACATACGACCTCAACGCAATACCGGGCTCGTTAACTTTCAACTGGTTCCCCTGCTGAGAAACTGCAAGATACAGGGTATCAAATAAACTCGTTGAATCGAACTTTACTTTCCAGTCATCTTTTGTATACTCAACCACCTGGTTAGGCGCAATTTTCGATCTGTAGTCAAGTGCCAGGCGTTTGTCACCCAGTCTAACTGAATCCGGTATGGCATGCTCCATGTTGTAGAGAAAGTAGGCAGCTCCGCTTCCGAAGTATTCCACCGGACGTCTTGTCTCTTTTCCATTCTCAAAATAAACCGCCAGAGGCTGGAATGATTGATAGCCTTCCGCTTTTACCCTTAATATATTACCTGACGCTTCCGACTTCAAAAAAACGGGCCCTGCCGCTTTAGCCAGGTTCGGATGGTCACTCCCACCCTTTTCGCCCTTGATTGTGAAACTAAGCGTGGAAATATTATTAAATGAATCGTAGATTTTAATGCTTACCTGATGATAAAGCGTATCGTTGATCTGAATTTTCCCCTTATAATCCTCTGTTTTTCGGATTTCCGGAAATACGCGATCAGACGGCCCCTACCTTT
>CAZAVR010000624.1:0-2622 GCA_964488435.1 uncultured Cytophagales bacterium
GAATAGCAGCCTGAACTGTCGATGGTAAGGGCCTGGGTGGTTTGCCCTCTGGGATACCAGAAAAACTGTGCTCCGTCAGGTGCGCCGCCATTAGGGTAGGGATCAATTGTAATCTTTTCTCCGGGGCATATCGTGGTGTCGGCTTTCCAGTTTTGAAGAGGCTGAGGTAGTTCTCCGACAGTTATCTGCTGGTTGACGGTCTCTGAACTTCCGTTGGACAGGGTACGTGTGAGTGTCACCAGCTTAGGTCCCGGTGTCTGGTACGTATATATAGTACTTTTTTCCTGGCTGGTGCCGATACCATCTCCGAAATTCCAGCTCCAGGCGACTGCCGTTTTTACGGTATCTTCAAAGGTAGTGCCGCTTTCGCAGTCGGGGTTGGCCAGGCAAGGGTTTCTAACGACAAATCCATGTTGGGCATAGAGGGAGTTGCCTGCCAGGAGCAAGCCCATCAGCATCAGCAATAAAGTGCCTGCCCAGTATCTTTCAGATCGTTTTGTCATTTGTTATGTGTATTGCTCTCCTCACTTTTAGAAATCACAGCTGCAGGCCCTTATTAAAACGAAATTTAAACTAAATTTATATTTAATACGTAAACTAAGCGTTATTTGTGTCAAAGCCTGCGTATTATAATTCTGGATTACTTTCCTCCAGGATTTAAATCTGTTGTAAATATGTTAGTAAGGTTTACGCTTCTATTAATGATCCTTATTTCAATAAAAGGTTGGAGTCAGGACGTGCAATATTCTCAATTTTATGCCAATCCGCTTTATCTCAACCCGGCGCTGGCAGGAGGGAGCCTTGGAACGAGGTTCACAGTGAATTATCGTAACCAGTGGCCTGCTATTTCGGCTAACTTTGTGACCACTTCTTTTGGAGCCGACATGCATTTGCCATCGATAAACAGTGGGATAGGAATTTCTGTGATGAGGGATATTCAGGGAGAAGGGGTTTTTAAATCAACTGACGTTGCCGCACAGTACTCCTATCAAATGAAACTGAACGAGGAGAATTTTGTTCGGATGGGACTTCAGGGTGGATTTTCGACCAGGTCCATCGACTATTTCGGCCTTACCTTCGGGGATCAGTTTTCTTCAGATGGCTACCTGATTAGTGAAAGAACGGGTGACGATGTGGTCAACGGAGCAAACCAGATTTCCTACGCCGATTTCGGAGCCGGTGTGATGGCTTATTCCGATTGGTATTGGATAGGGCTTGCGTCAAGCCATATCAACAGGCCCAGCCAGTCGTTTACCAATCTTGAAATAGCTCGTTTGCCTATGAAAACAACTTTTCATGCGGGGCTTAGGATTCCCTTCGCCGGGTTTACATTTCTTGGAAACGAAATTGACAAAGAGAAGACGATATCGCCGGCGATCATATACAAGAAGCAGGGTAAGTACGATCAGCTCGATGTGGGTATGTATGTAACTTATTCTCCGTTGGTGTTCGGTGCGTGGTACAGGGGAATTCCGATTAAGAAATACAATGTGAATATCAATAACCATGAGTCACTGGTAGGACTGATTGGCTTCAGGCAGGATAAGTTTTCAATTGGCTATAGTTATGATACCACTATTTCTACTTTAGGGTTGGGAAGCGGAGGCGCTCACGAGTTATCGCTCAGTTACATTCTTGAGAACTTTCCACCCAGTAAACACCGTGGAAAGCGGAAGCAGAAACAACTTTCATGTCCTAAATTCTAAAGCCGGCTAAATTTGCTTATTCTCTTGAGAATCAATGAGGTATGGCGGAATAAATTTACTAATTTTGATGGATGTTTATCTGGTCGATAAATGGATACATTTTTAAGCTATGAGATGATGGATACCAAAGTTAAAAAGCGGGATAAGTCGCGCACTAAGGGTAAAATTCTGAAGGCACTCGAGGAAGTTATTGAACAGTCTGGTGCCGATAAGATAGGAGTTAACCTGATCGCACGGACAGCTGGAGTGAACAAGGTTTTGATTTACAGATATTTTGGTGGAGTTGAGGGACTGATGGAAAATTATGTAAAGTCGGGCCAGTTTACGACTCCTGTAGGTGATGCTTTTATTGAGAGTTATAGTTCTCCGCATTTATCGGATCGTGGAGACGCCTGGAGACAGCTTATGCAAACCACGATCAGCGACCTTACCAGCCGAAAGGCCACACGGGAGTTGATCAGGTGGGAACTGGCCACAGGGAAGACACTCCTGACGGAGGTAAGAAATGAAAGCGCGGTTAATATTGTGGAGAAGGTGGGGGCATTGTCTAATAGCAAGGATATGCATGCGTTGCTGAGTGTGCTTACCGCCGGTGTATATTATCTTGCTGCTGCTTCGGATTTCAGAGAGAAGATGCTTGATGTCGAGCTACAGACAGAGGAAGGGTGGGAGCGGATTTCAAACGCTATTTCGGATATTATCAGTGCATTTGAATAATATTGTGCTCAGGGCCGGGGGGATCCGTTGATCAAGAGGAGCCGGGCCTTAACATCTAACGGGAGAAAAAATAAATCTGCGTGAATTCCAGGCCTTCCTGTAAAATTGGGGAGGCTTTTTTATTTTTGCGCAACGGGGTTGAGGATATTGGCATTTTGTATCGTCTTATTTTGGTCATCAGGTGAGTGTATTCAGGAAA
>CAZAVR010000625.1:0-2615 GCA_964488435.1 uncultured Cytophagales bacterium
CCCGGGGAGACCAATGCAAAAAACAACCGCAGGGAATTATACATTGATATCGTCGACGGACGTGAGAAAATCCTTCTGCTGGCGCTGTCTCCTCACCCCGACGTAAAGACATTGAGAAGCATTCTGGAGAAAAACCCTAACTATGAGCTGGATACCAGAATAATCACTTCCGATAGCCCTGCTGACTACACCGAAAAAAAGTATGACCTCGCCATCTTACATCAGCTTCCGGACGTGTCCGGCGCGGCAACGGCCTTTATTCAGAAACTAACCCAAACCCAAACACCTATTCTCTGGATCATTGGCCCCCAATCCGATTTAAGAGCGGTCCGCGCTATAAACGGGGTGATCGGATTTAGTGTCTCGCAGAATCAATTCGACAAGGTAGTTGGAAAATTCAATGACGCTTTCCGGCTCTTTAATTCCGAAAGCGACGCTATGCATCTTTTTGAGAAACTCCCCCCGCTCACGGTGCCGTTTGCAGAGTATACTGTATTGCCCGGCTCAGAAGTAGTCCTTTTTCAACAGGTGGGATCAGTGCCCACCACCAAACCGCTCCTTGCACTTCATGTAAGCGGAGAAAAGAAAAGAGGTATTCTGACAGGAGAGGGAATCTGGAGATGGCGGCAGGAAGAGTACGCCGTTTCAGGAAAACATGAAACCATAGACGATCTGATCAGCAAGACGGCTCAGGTTCTATCTATCAAAGAAGACAAAAGAAAATTCAGAGTATATCCTGTAAAGCCTGAATTCGATACATCCGAACCGGCAGCATTTTATACAGAGATATACAATGACATATACGAAAGGATTTACGGTCAGGAGGTAAACCTGAACATAGTCAACGAAAAAGGTCAGACGCAGCAACATGCATACCTTCACTCTCCGGAGCATCCTAAATTCGAAGTTTCCGGTCTTGGGGAAGGCGTTTATAGCTACAAGGCTTCCGCAAGGGTACTGGGCAGGCAGGAGAGCGTTGCCGGCGAATTCATCGTAAATGATCTGGACCTGGAAGCCATGAACACGACTGCTGACTTCGGACTACTAAGAGAGCTGGCCAGGAAAACAGGTGGCGATTTTGCCGATACAGAATCACTTCCAGAGCTTATCAAAAAGATAAGCGGAAGCCATCCTGCAGACAGGCTGAACAGTACCGAAGAAATGGCCGAAATTATTCACCTGAGATGGCTATTTTTTCTGCTACTGGCTGTAAGCACGGCGGAGTGGGCCCTGAGAAAGTACTACGGCAGTTATTAACCTGGGATGAAAAAATGGTTCGTTCTGCTTCTGGCTCTGAGTTTTAAGCCAGTCCTCATGTCGACAGCTGTTGCGCAGGAACTTCCACCTGCTATGGACACCCTCACGCCAACAGAAACCCCGCCCGATTACAAGCTTTTACATGGCATGTTCGCCGCGCAAACTGTGCTCTATGCCGGATCTCTTTACGGACTAAGCAAAACCTGGTACAAAAACCCCCTTTCTCACTTCAGTATCAAAGACGATACCGGGCACTGGCTCCAGATAGACAAAGCCGGACATCTGTTTACCTCTTACCAGATCGCACGCTATACCGCAAAAATGTATAGCCTGACAGGAATCAGCCAAAAACAAAGTATTTTGTACGGCGCTATTTCCGGTGTCATGTTCCAGACACCTATAGAGCTCCTGGACGGATTTTCTCCCGATTATGGATTTTCTCCGGGAGACATGGTGGCCAATATAGCGGGACCGGCACTTTTTGCGGGGCAGTATGCGTTATGGGGTCAGGTTCTGCTGCATCCGAAGTTTTCTTTTCGCCGGTCATCGCTGGCTGAGGTCCGGCCCGAATTACTTGGGAGAAATGGAAGCGAAAGGTGGCTCAAGGATTACAACGGGCAGACCTATTGGTTATCGTTCAGCCCCGGGTCTTTCCCGGGCAAATCCAAATGGCCAAAATGGCTTTGTCTTTCCATGGGCTACGGTATACACAATATGGTATCGGCTGAAAGACTGGTAAGCCAATCAATGGGATACCGTCCTTACAGGCAATATTATTTGTCTGTCGATATTGACCTTACCCGTATTCGTTCAAGACATAAAGTTATCAAAACCATGGCCTTTCTTTTCAATTCGGTAAAAGTACCTGCTCCGGCAGTCGCGTTTGACAAAAACGGGGTTCGATTCCTGCCCCTTCAATTTTAAAAGAATCATGGACAAAAAATAAACATCATCATGAATATAGGAGACAAAGTAAGATTGATCCACGGCCGTGAAGAAGGTATCGTGGTCAGCATTTCAAAGGGTAGTCAGATTGAAATCGAGATCGAAGACGGATTCCGGATCCCTGTTCTCAAAAGCGAAGTGGTAATGGTGTCGCCTGTGGAAAAAGAGAAGTTTGCCGCACAGCACCTAAATACATCGGGTCAGGATGATCTGTTTACGCCTGCTGCCAGTAAACAGCCGTTTGCGGTTAAAGGAATATTTCTTGCTTTTGATCTGGTGAATGACCGGGAATGCACCTCCTATCTGATCAACAATACCGACTGGCACCTTCCTTACACACTGACAGCCCACAAAGATAGCACTACGACCGGCCTTTCTGCCGGATTACTCGAACCTCGTCAGCTTCGCAGGGT
>CAZAVR010000626.1:0-1104 GCA_964488435.1 uncultured Cytophagales bacterium
TTGGAGCATTTCAGGCGTTTGCCTGGTGTTCTTCAAAAGGACGAGAAATATCAGCGCGATGGGAAAGATTATCTGGATGCAAATTACGCCAGGCCGACCTATACCCGCATGGAGAGCACTTTGCTCGAGGCGTTTGCAGATATGCCCCGGTACAAAAAGTCGGCGCTTACTGGCCCGAAATCGGAGCGTATTTATGAATTACGAAGTTATGAGTCTGCTACGGAGCGGTTGCATGAAAACAAGGTGAAAATGTTTAATGCCGGTGGGGAAATCCGGATTTTCGACCGACTGGGATTTAATGCTATTTTTTATGGGGCTGTCATATCAGGAAAGAGGATGCCTAATCTCATGTACATGACCACATTTGCGAACAAGGCCGACAGGGATGCACACTGGGCGGCGTTCTCGAAGGATGAGGAGTGGGGGAAACTGAAGGTATTATCCGAATACCAGAACAATGTTTCCAAAAACGAACAGTTTCACCTTTATCCTACAGACTATTCTGACTTGTAAACGATAAGGCTTTTTTCTGTCACGGGATATGCTTTTGCCGGTATAGAGCGTTGTTCTATTATCCGATGCCGGAGACATGGTAGCTGAACTCCTCTTCAGTCAGTAATCTCTTTGTTTCGGTTTATCGGTCATCAATAACCTAAACTATGTGATATGGCAAAGAAAATCTTGATGTTAGTTGGCGATTATGTAGAGGACTATGAAGCCATGGTTCCTTTTCAGGCTATGTTGTCTGTCGGGCTTGAAGTAGATACCCTGGCGCCTGATCGCAAGAAAGGCGATACAGTGCCTACAGCTGTGCACGATTTTGTGGGAGATCAAACCTACAGAGAAACACCGGGACACCGGTTTGCGATTACTGCGGATTTTGACGCGATAAATCCGGCCGACTATGACGGATTATATATTGCCGGCGGACGGGCACCGGAGTATACACGCTTGAATCCGAAGGTACTTGAGATCACGAGGCATTTTTTTAACATGGACAAGCCGGTCGCGGCTATTTGCCACGGGATACAAATCCTGACAGCGGCGAAAGTACTTCGCGGACGAACCCTCACAGCTTATGTGGCGATAGGGCCTGATATTGAG
>CAZAVR010000626.1:1120-2613 GCA_964488435.1 uncultured Cytophagales bacterium
CTGGCCGGTGGTACGTGGAAGAATGTTCCTGCAGATCAGGCAGTGGTAGACGGCAACCTGGTGACCTCTCCTGCGTGGCCGGGGCATCCGGCGATTTTGGCGGCTTTTTACAGGTTGCTGAAGTTGGAAATCAGAGGTTAGGGGGAACTTTCATAGTTTCAAAACATTGGGCGGGGGCCTGGATGCAATCCCGGCCCCCGCCCCAGGGTTTGAGCTTACTACCAAAAGCGTTTTTATTAAAAATATTTAATCTATATATTTAGTATAGTAATTATTTCTATTTTTGTAAAATGCGATGGTTTGAATACGCATGGGAAGATAATTTCCATACGAAGAATGATCTGATTTCAGAAGTATAAGTGTTGGCGTTACATGTATAAGGAGGTGAACTACAGCGGTCTTTCGGATCAGGAGCTTTTAAGGAAGCTTTCTGATGGCGATGACGCGGCCTTTACATGCCTTTTTCGAAGACACTGGAACCGGCTTTACAAGTCTGCCTACAGGGTGCTTGCTGACGAACAGGTTTGCGAAGACATTGTACAGGCTGTTTTCATGAACATTTGGGAGCGGCGTAACGAGTTGTCTTCGGTAAGATCGTTCGAGTCTTACGTGTATGTGATGACACGCTATATGGTATTCCGTCACGTAGCTGAAAGCAGGCGATGGAATTCGGTTGCAGACTTTCCGGAAGACGAGCCCGCCGTACCCTCAGCGGATACATCTTTACATGTACTTGAAATGGAGACGATTGTGTCTTCCACCGTTCGTGATATGCCACTCCGCTGCCAGGAGGTGTTCACGTTGAGCCGGGACGAACAGCTATCGAGAAGAGAAATTGCCGAGCAGTTGGGAATTTCTTTAAAAACCGTCGAAAATCACATGTCGAGAGCTTTGAGGCTGCTCAGGATCTCACTTCGGGGCATGCTAATGGCGGGCCTTATCTTCGCACTCAGCGCCATCTGGTTCTGAATTTTTTTTTTAAATAATCATCCTCTGGGCTTGGGGGGGGGGGGGAGGGTGATTTCTGCACTTATCTATGTAAACGGTACAAAACGTGAATAAAAACAGATTTGCAAAGCTGGCTAGAAAGTACGTGGCCGGGACGGCTACGGCGGCAGAGCGGGCAGAGCTAGAAGAGTATTATGAGTGTCCGGAAGAACCGGAGTGTCTGCTTCCCGGGGATTATCTTCGGGAGAAACGGCTGTTGGGAAAGTTGAATCGAAACATATCGGAAAATGCAGAATCAACCCGGGCGCTAAGATACTTTCCTGTATGGCCAGTGTCTGCAGCTGCTGTCTTGTTGCTGATGTGCGCGATAGGGGTGTTTTATGCGGATTTGTTCCCGGGTTCTAAGGCTACAAATGTCGGCGAAAGTATAGCGAAACTAACGGTGAAAACAGGAGTAGGTGAGAGAAAGCAGATTACACTGCCAGACGGATCGCGGGTTTGGTTGAATCCGTTGAGTGTCCTGAGTTACGCTCCTTCATTCCGAC
>CAZAVR010000627.1:0-2612 GCA_964488435.1 uncultured Cytophagales bacterium
CTCCGGTACTCCGGTATGTCACGGCCCTTGTATGCGTCTACGACCAGGCTTATTCCTTCAAAAGTAAAAAAAGATATCCCTATGGGTAAGGGAATTTGCATTAGAAAGTGGCCGGCCGGACTTGCTTCAGGGAAAAAAGAGGCACCGATTAAAGGACTGTATTTGAAAAAGGAAAGAATAGCCAGGTTCACAACGACACCCATGGTCGCATAGAGCTTTCTGTTCGCAGTCAGCCCGTGTACAACGAGGTAACTTGTAGTAACATTGATTAATACGGAGGACAGGAACAGGATGAGTAGCTTCGGATTGGTATATCCATAAAAAAACAAGCTGGCCGCAATCAGAATAAGCACCTGAAAGCGACGTGCCACAGGCAGATAATAAATTAAAAATGTGACAACGACCAGAGCGGCAAACTCAAAACTGTTAAATAGCATCGGGTGTAGATTTGTAAACCATTTGCAAAAGTAATGATAATGAAGGCACCGCACGGTGCAGGATAGCCGAACCGGGCAGAAAAATTAATTTTCATTTTTAAATAATATCTCAAAAGTATAAACTACAATTGTATCGGCAAAACAACCCGTGTTTTGATGTTTGATGGCTGGAATTTGAGTTGCAGTAAATGGGTTGTGCGATCTTCGGTAGTGGAAATTTTTTTCTTATTCTGGCGGCGGAAACTACAAATCTTCAACAATTAAACTATAAAAAGTTCCAATGGCACAAATTCCGATTTCAGGTGGTCCGCGCGTACGGACTTCAGCACAGGGAGGTACGAGTTACCTTATTCCGATGATTCTGATCACCAGCCTGTTTTTTTTATGGGGGCTGGCCAACTCGCTGAATGGAACCCTGATACGCCACTTTCAGACTGCTTTGAATCTCGACAGAGGACAGGCCGGTTTCGTAGATTCGGCTTTTTACATAGGATATTTTGTAATGGCAGTACCGGGCGGTCTGCTGATGAACCGCTTTGGCTTTAAGAAGGGAATCTTATTGGGTTTATTGTTGTATGCATTGGGCGCCATCCTGTTTTATCCTGCCGCGGAATCCCGGTCCTATGGATTCTTTTTGCTTGCACTTTTTACGATTGCATGTGGTCTGGCGTTTCTGGAAACGGCTGCCAATCCGTATGTAACTATCCTGGGAGACCCCGATAAGGCAGACAGAAGAATTAATTTCGCTCAATCATTCAATGGTTTGAGCCTCATCCTCGGCCCGCTGATTGGCGGACTATTTATATTTTCCGACAAATCATTTAATAATGAGGATCTTAAACTGATGCCCTTTGCCGAAGCTGAGGCTATCCGTATACATGAGGCGCAATCTGTACAGGTGCCTTACCTGGTGATTGCGGCTGCGGTACTGCTTATTTGTCTTCTTTTTGCTCTGACAAAAATGCCGGAGCCGGTCATTGAAGCTGATGCGTCCGAGAAGGAAGAGAGTAGTTTTGGTCAGTTGCTCGAAAAGCGGCATCTCGTGTTGGGGGTGATCGCTCAGTTTTTCTATGTAGGTGCGCAAGCGTCTATCTGGGGGTATTTTGTAGATTACAAAACGGTACTCTCGCCAAATGATGACATCGGTCTGGCGATTGGCTTCGGGAAACTGATGGCCTCTCTTGCAGGGGCAAGTACGGAAATGTCAGACGTGCAGATAGCCAGTTTTCACGCCTCTTTTGCTTTGGTATTGTTTATGATCGGACGTTTTGCCGGTACAGCGCTCATGAACCGTTTCAGGTCTCAGGATTTACTGGCCGTATTTGCCTCGTTTTGTGCAGGTTTGCTTTTTGTGGCGATGTTGACAGACGGTATGGTGGCGCTTACTGCTATAACAGCGGTATACTTTTTTATGTCAATTATGTTTCCCACTATTTTCGCATTGGCCACCAAAAAGTTGGGAAGCCAGATGAAACTGGGTGCGTCACTGGTGGTCATGGCGATAGCGGGCGGGGCGGTTATCGCCCCTGCAACGGGATACCTGTCTAAATACAATATGCATATTTCCTTGCTTATTCCTATCGGGTGTTTCCTTTTTATCGTTTATTATGCAGTATCGGGTCATAAAATAAAAGAAAGTGAGGTGATATGAAAAAATATGTGATGACTCTGGACTTAAAGAATGATCCGGTTCTGATCGCCCAGTACGAAGAGTATCATAAGAATATCTGGCCGGAAATCGTTAAAAGTATCAGGGATGCGGGTATTGTTCAGATGGAGATATACCGTTATGACACGCGCCTGACTATGATTATTGAAGCGGATGATTCCTTTAGCTTTGAGGTGAAGGCAGCCCATGATGCCGTCAATGAGAAAGTACGGGAATGGGAATTTCTCATGTGGAATTACCAGCAGAAGCTGCCTCTTGCCAGAGAAGGGGAGAAGTGGATAGAGATGAAAAAGATTTTTGATCTACAAAATATTTAGGGATTTTAATGGTGAAGTGAACCTTTAACATTGAGACGGCTTTTATCTATACTATTGATATTTTTCTGCCTTCCGTGGATCGCAGGTACTGTTCCTAAGGAGAACCTGGAGATCAGGGTGATGAGCTTTAACATGCATCACGGTGAGGGCAAATGGGGCGATTCAAATTTGCGCAGCATTGTCAGGCTG
>CAZAVR010000628.1:0-2608 GCA_964488435.1 uncultured Cytophagales bacterium
GATGCGCCTCAAAACAAGGGGGAGGACTCCGTACTTCTGCCTGCGCTTTTTATCGAAGATTATCCCCGCTTCTCTTACCGGGGAATGTTGTTCGATGTGGCACATCATTTTCTCGGAAAGGACTGTTTGAAGGAATTCATAGATCAGATGGCCATGTTCAAATACAACAGGTTGCAGTTGCATCTGACCAACGACAATGGCTGGCGCATCGAAATAAAAAAGTATCCGAAACTCACAGAAATCGGGGCGTGGCGTGTGCCTAGAACAGGGGCGTGGCGTACTTATGATCATTTGCCGCCCGGGGATGGAGAGCCTTGCACGGACGGCGGCTTTTTCTCCCAGGATGACATCAGGGAAATCTTACAATATGCCGCCGAACGTTATGTCGAAATAGTACCGGGTATCGAGCTGCCGGGTCACATGCTTGCTTTAATAGCCGCTTACCCGGAAGTCTCCTGCACGGAAGAACAATATCAGGTCAATCCCGGGATTTACAGACGCTATGGAAATGGGGTACATCCCGCCATCTCACATGAAATGTGTGCAGGCAAAGAAAGTAATTTTACGATGTTGGAGAATATACTGGATGAATATGTCCGGTTGTTTCCCGGTAAGTATATTCACATAGGCGGAGATGAAGCGTACAAAGGCTTTTGGGAAAGATGCGAGAAGTGCAAAAAGAGAATGCAGCAGGAAAATCTTAAAGACGTCGATGAATTACAAAGTTACATTGTCAAACGGATCGAAAAATACCTGAATTCCAGGGGAAAGGAGTTGTTGGGCTGGGACGAGATTCTGGAAGGTGGGCTCCCCCCAAATAGCACCGTGATGAGTTGGCGGGGGGTAGAAGGTGGTGTCAAAGCCGCTCGTATGGGGCACCCTGTAATCATGGCCCCCAATACTTTCGCTTACTTTGATCACAGACAAACAGACCAGGCTATTTTGCCCCATGTGACTCGCTGGCACTATCTTCCGCTTAGCAGGGTATATACATTCGAGCCGGTGCAGGGCAATGTTGATCCCAAGTATATTCTGGGAGGGCAGGCCTGCTTGTGGAGTGAGTTCATTCGTACCTGCGATGAGAATTCTTACCAGGCATGGCCAAGAGGTATGGCGTTGTCAGAAGTGCTATGGTCATCACAGAAGCGTCGTGACATTGATGACTTCTATGCCAGACTGGAGCCGAGATTAGCACATTTTGAAAAGCTGAAAATCCGCTATTCGACTGCTGTCTACGACCCGGTTGTTATCCCCGGAATCAATGAAAACGGCGATTTGGAAATCAGGCTGTCTTCCGAAATAAAGGGTCTGGATATCCATTATACCTTCAACGACCATATTCCGACGGTATTCCAGGAAAAATACCGGCATCAGCCGGTTCATGTGCCGAAGGGAGCAAGCCGTATGATGGTTACCACGTATCGGGACGGGAAAAGAGTAGGAGGGGTGATGGATATCACCATAAAAGACCTAGAGAAAAGAGCCAAAAAGGAGTAGCGGATCCGTTTTGAACGAACGGATGATATGATCAGCCTGATGAAGAAAAATATGCCCTTAGTGCCCTATAAATGGGAGTTGATTATCTGGTTATGGCTTGTGCATTTTATTAACCAGGCGGACCGACAGATTTTTAATGTGCTTCTCCCCCTGGTCAAAGCCGATATGCAGTTGACTGATGTACAACTGGGGCTTATCGCAACCGCTTTTACGCTTTGTGTGGGTTTGTGTATACCTGTAGCCGGCTTTGTGGGGGACTTGTACCAGCGGAAATTCATTATTATAATCAGTATGGTCGTATGGAGCACGGCAACGATTTTTACAGGCGCCAGCTCCATGTTGTGGCACTTAATCCTATTTCGCTGCGTCGGAGTAGGGGGAGGCGAAGCGTTTTATGCCCCGGCGGCGAACGCCTATATTAGTGAAAGGCATAGAAAGACACGGGCGTTGGCTATTTCCATCCATCAAACCGCTTTATATGCGGGAATCGTCCTGAGTGGCATCCTGGGGGGGCTGATAGGAGAAACCTATGGCTGGCGCAGCGCCTTTTATGTTTTTGGGGTTATTGGTTTGATATTAAGTGGCGTACTTTATTTTCGTTTAGCGCCGTCAGAAAGAGGATCCCTTGGGAAGGGAGTCGGGAAAGTACAGTTTATCCGCGATGCCGCTTTGTTATTTTTTAAGACTCCCTCGGCTATTTTATTGGGTGGTGCCTTCATGTGCCTGGTGTACGTGAACGTCGGCTTTCTGACATGGATGCCCACCTATATGCATGAACAGTTCGGGCAATCGATAGCAGAAGCAGGCTTTTCTTCTACCTTTTATCACCATATTTCCGCTTTTTTCGGGATATTGCTCGGTGGTGTATTTTCAGACAAGCTGGCATTGAGATCAAAAAACAGTCGTCTTATTATCCAGTCAACGGCGCTGTTTCTGGGTTCGCCGTTTATTTTTCTGATGACGACATCCTCCGAACTTTGGCAGACCTATTTCTGCCTGGCGGGGTTTGGCTTTTTTCGCGGACTCTACGAGGCTAATTTCATTACCAGCCTGTATGAAGTTATCCACTCACGTTTTCATGCCTCCGTAATTGGTGTACTTTACCTTTTTG
>CAZAVR010000629.1:0-2608 GCA_964488435.1 uncultured Cytophagales bacterium
ATTTATGGATCAAGGGCGGGTAATGGGGTAGTGGTGGTGACGACAAAGCGGGGTAAATCCGGCAAGCCCCGTATTACTTTCGATACCTATTATGGAGTGGACAAATTATCACATAAAATCGACTTGCTGAACGGAGAGGAGTATGTAGATATGGCGATTGAATCGCTGAACAACCAGGGACTTCCTGTGCCGGCCTACTTCACAGATCGCAGCCTCTGGCATGCTACAGACTGGCAGGATGTCATTTTTCGCACAGCCCCTGTGCATAGCCAGCAGGTAGGAGTAAGCGGAGGGTCTGAACGGACTACTTTCAATGTTTCCCTTGGAAATTTCAATCAGCAGGGGATTCTGAGAAATACGTATATGAAGCGTTACAATATGAGAGCCGGGGTTGAGACGCGACTCAGCAAATACCTGAAAGCAGGTGTCAACACCATGCTTACCTACTCGGAGGAGCGTCTTCAGGAGCCTCGCGGTGTGAATACCGAAGCCGGTGTAGGAGGCGTCATTGCGGTGGCGCTGAGTGCGCCGCCCATTCTCCCCGTCTGGAAAGAAAACGGAGACTACTTCATTATTTTCCAGGATCAGGAGGCACTCAAGGCCTTTAATGTAGGACTTACGAACCCCCTTAACAAACTGGACGCCAATCTTGATTTCAGAAGAACCTACAGACAGGTATCCAATGGTTTTGTAGAGCTGGAACCCATCCCGGGCCTGAAACTGAAGACGGATCTGAACCTGTCATTGACACCTTCGAGAAGGGATATGTATGTGGAGGCTTTCCTGGCCAAGGGCGGTACCAACCTCGGGAATATTTCTACGCCTGACCTGACACAGATTACCGCGTCGAGAAGCAACGGAAGTAATACAAATCTGTATTGGTCCAATACGGCAACTTACCAGTTTTCCGTGCGAAATGCGCACAATTTTACAGCATTACTCGGTTATGATGTGGCCACACAAAATTTCTTCAACACAGAAGTGACGCCGCGTGTCGACCTGGCTAATCCTGTTGCCTTCAATAATACGATCATCAAAAATGTAGAGGGAGCAGTACTTCGTCAAGGTACCTCTTCAAGGGGCAGGTATGCATTTGACGGCGTTTTTTCCAGGCTGAACTATGATTACAAAGGCAGGTATATTCTTTCCGCATCCATTAGAAAAGATCGTTCCAGCAGGTTCGGCCCTAACAAACGCGCCGGCGTATTTTCTTCTTTCTCGGCCGCATGGAATGTCATGGAAGAAGCTTTTATGCCGGAAGAGACGTTCCTGTCTTCTCTCAAGTTGCGTGGAAGCTATGGTGAAACCGGAAATGACCAGTTGGGGGGATATTATCCCTGGGTTTCTTCCATGTCCCGAAACAACTACGTCTTCGGTACCGGCGAAGCGGATGTAAGAATACTGACCTATTCACCTTCAGGGTTTACAAACCGGGAGCTGGGTTGGGAAAAGAACAGGCAGGTGAATTTTGGAGTTGATGCGGGTTTGGTCAATGGTCGTGTGGAGCTGGCAGTGGATTTTTACAGGAGAAACAGCAACACCATCTTGTCCACCCCTATTCCTATCGTGAACGGCAAAGCCGCGACGACCATTCGGAACATTGGAAATGTGCAGAACCAGGGACTTGAAATCAATCTGAATACGAGAAATCTGACTGGAGGCTTAAAGTGGAATTCCAATTTCAATATTTCTTTCAACAGGAATAAAATACTTAGCCTGGGACCTGGTCAGACGCAGCTGCCAAGCGCTACGGCCGGATCTGTCTGGAGTAACGTGATCCGGAATTATGTGGGCAGACCCATGGGAGATTTGTATATGTACGTGGTGGAGGGAACGTTCAATAATGAAAGTGACCTGGCAAACTATGCAAAAAACGGAACCCAGGCCGTTGGTGATCTTCGTTTCAGGGATGTGAATAATGACGGGCGGATCACAACTGATGACATGACGCTGGTCGGGAACTATCAGCCTGATTTTACCTACGGTCTCAATAACACCTTCCTGTTCAAAGGGTTTGACTTGCGGATACTGATTGATGGATCCCACGGCGGCGAAATTCTCAATGTGCTGGAGAGGCCGCTTACCCTCGGCAGGGAGAGGGAGAACAATATAGCAGCAGCCCTGGGCCGCTGGAAGTCTGAAAGCGATCCGGGAAGTGGGACCTTTCATAAGGTGGGTACGAAAAACCTGGGTACCAATATAGGTCCCAGTACCCGCTACTTATACAGTTCGAGTTTCATTCGTCTCCGGAATATATCCGTCGGTTATACCATCCCGGACCTGTTAAAAAGCCGGATACAGAGTGCCCGCCTTTATGTAAGTGTACAAAATCTCCATACGTTCACAAAATTCCCGGGGTACAATCCTGAAGGGAATCATACCGGAGACAATGCCACTGTGAACGGAGCTGATGAGGGAACCTATCCGCTGGCCCGTAACATTTCGGTTGGACTTAACCTTTCTTTCTGATTCCCGGATACAAAACACTCAAAATGATGGGATTCGCCAACTGCATCTGTAAGATCAACACGGCTGAGCGGGAGGTTGGCGAATCCGCGATTTTTACAATAAGCCATCGAATGATGCAAAAAAAGCCGAAACCCGATTT
>CAZAVR010000630.1:0-2596 GCA_964488435.1 uncultured Cytophagales bacterium
ATAAAGAGGCTTATTAAAGTTGGCGTCACGCTTCCGGATCTCGTCTTCGAGAATTCTCATTTCAGAATTCTGACATCCCAGGCTTAACACAGTGACGCCGGCTACATTGGGATGTACAGCGTAAGCTGCAAACAGGGAACAAAGCGTATGCGCATCCTGCCGCGTGCCTCCACAGCCGCCTTCATGCGTGAGAAACTTTATACCATCCACATTACGGAAGACCCGGTTTTTCAACACGTATCGCTCCGGAGCCTGTGTGAATGTCTCAACCTGGCTAAGACCGCCAAGACCGCCCTGCCTGTACATCTGAAGCAATTCTCCCACCTGATCACGGTACATTTCTGGCTGGGCATAACCAAGCTCCCGCTGAAATGCATCTTTCAGCAAAATAACATTCCGGTTTTCACAAAAAACCAGCGGTATAACCAGCCAATAGTTATAGGTACCTACCCGTCCGTCCTGACGATGGTATCCGTTAAATGTGCGCCCCTCCCATCTCCTTACATCGGGAGCTGTCCAGCTGTACGGCTTTCTCTTGGCAGTACTGTATTCCTCCGAGTCGTGGCGCATGTTAAACGTGGTGATAGGCTCTCCCTTTTTTATCGCCTGCGAAGCACGTCCCACCAGTACACCGTACATGATAATCGGATCATTGGGTTGAAGATCTTCAGTAACGAACTTGTGCTTGGAAGAGACGCCTATCGGCAAAGTATACGATACACCATCCCACTCCACCACAGCTCCGGCTTCCAGGTTTCTCAGGGCAACTATCACATTATCGGTAGGAGTAATTTTTAAAATCGACGACGCCATTTTTATTCTTTATATGAATTAGTTAACTATAAATTAGACACTAAATTTAGCATTAATATTCTTAAATATCTTTTGAACATCCGTTACAAAGCCGCAAAACCATCCATCCGACGCTTAAGTTTACCTTCTGGAATACATCGGAAGCGGGCTAAACCTGAATTCCCTCTCCGTGAAATGCTCCAGAAACCCCGGCAGGGCATACGACATATTTCTCCATGCTTTCAAACTGTCATGAAATAAAACAATGGAGCCTTCTCGCGCATATTGAATACTCTTTGAAAGGCACTGTTCCGGGCTTACGCTTTTTGAAAAGTCTCCGGATAATACATCCCACATCACGACCCGCACATGATCAGGGAGCATACCTGCCTGGCTCTTGCGGATCCGGCCGTAAGGAGGTCTGAAAAGCGTAGTCTCCCTACCCAACTGCACCTGGCATTTTTCATAGTTTGTTATATAAGCTTCCGGGGATGTTTTCCAGCCATTCAAATGATTATAGGTATGATTTCCTACACTATGCCCTCCATCCAATATTTTTTCATAGATGCCGGGATGCTTACGAACATTATCTCCGATGCAGAAAAAGGTGGCCCTGGCGTCGAATCTCTCCAGCGTATCCAGGACATACTCTGTCACGCCGGGGATAGGGCCATCGTCAAATGTTAAAAAAATTTCTTTCTCCTCAGTTTTCACCCGCCAGTCATAGTCAGGAAAAAAGGCTTTCAGCCAGAAAGGAGAATAATGAAGAAAGAGATTCATTCAGCAAGATAAGCCAAACGCTTAGACTTTTTAAAGCTTTTGGGGGTAATCCCCTCGTATTTTTTAAATAAAGTACTGAAGTAACTTACACTTTGAAAACCTGTCCGGTAGCTTGCATCCGTTATAGAGACAAGCGGATCCAGCAGATACTTCTTTGAAAGCTTTATCCTTTCCCTGATCACGTATTCAACAGGGCTTATTCCGAGCTCTCTTTTAAATGTTCTGAAAAAATGGGATTTGCTCATACAGGCCAGGTCGCTCAGTTTTTCAACAGTCAGATTTTCTTCAATATGGTCTTGGATATATTGTACTACATAAGCAAAACGGTGTGTGGAAACGTGATGCTTATAATTATCGAAAATCAATGTTCGGGCCTGTGTCTGCATCAGCCTCAGTAACAACTCCTGCATCGCGATACCCGCAAATACATCCTTTAGCTGATTATCCTCCTTCGAAATTTTCATTAGTCTATCCACGACGACCACTATCTCCTCACTGTTCTTGATATGATACTGGCCGCTATCCAATCTCCATAATTCGCCATCCTCCGCCCGCACATAATGCTCATTTAAGAGAGCCAGTGTCTCCGTGATCTTCCGCTCGTCTATTGCGAGTGCGATACATTGAGTAGGAGACGCTTCACTTGCCTCCGGAAAATCAATAATCATCTCCTCTCTGCCAGGCACTACCACTGACTCGCCAGGGAAATAATCGAATCTTGAATCAAGCACATTCATCACCTTCTTCCCTCTTAACATCGTCGTAAATACCAGGTCATTGAACTTCAAACTTACCTGATCACTTGCCATGTGCGTCTCGAATATATTCATTTCGCAACTATCCATCGAATAGATGAGACGGTTCTCCACCAGCGTCCGCAGCTCCCTCGCCGGTGTCAGTGCCTGCGCCAAAGGGACAAAATTCTTTTCCATTAGTAGTTTGATGAGATGATAAACACAACCGTTATCAGCGCTCCGAGGCCGCTTCTCCGGTATATATGTAACGCAGAATCCAGAAAATACTT
>CAZAVR010000631.1:0-2592 GCA_964488435.1 uncultured Cytophagales bacterium
GCATGGAGCACAGCACGGATCCGGCTGCCCTTATCGACCTTTTCAGGCGACATCACGAAACTAAAATCCCCGGTGGGGTCAACCCGGCCGCCTATCAGCTGCTCACCCGCCTCAACAAAGTGTTGCTGGCAAAAAAAATGGGAATCATCTTCTACGCGGTAAAAAATGGGGAACCGGAAGCAGGCATCATGATCATCAAATGCCATCACCACTGCATTTACATATTCAATGCGGCCTCTAAGTCCGGGCGGAAAGGAAATGCGCGAACTTTTCTTCTTGACAGTTTCTTCCGGCAGTCCGTCGGAGAGAAGCAGCTGTTTTTTGATTTTGAATCGCCGGAACAGCCTGCAATTGCAGAATTTTACAGGAGTTTCGGAGCACGGGAAACTCCATATATTTCTATCAGGAAAAACGCCCTGCCCTTTCCGTTACGTATCATGCAACGCTTCCGGGCGAAGTGGCTTAAGACTATTATTCCGCCCATTGCGGGGGTGTTCTCAGGTTTTTATATCCTTTGATATCCATCGCCACGGCACCTATCCAAAGATCTGCCTCTACCTTAACCGGGATTTTGTTCTCATCATCCGACACCCAGATTCTGATGGAATTCTCGCCTTTGAAAAGCTTATTATCAGGAAGGAGCGGATTGAGTTTAAAAACTTTTATCCTCCCGAACTTGGTCCTTATCTGATCCCTTCCTGCATATTTCACCCGAAGCTTATAAATCTGATCTTCAAAAAAAATAGGTATCACGAATATTTCACCAACGGTACTGTTGTCATAATTAATTGTCCGCAAATAGTAATAAGCGCTGATAATATCCTGAACATGCTCAGGAACACTGAAGGTTTTGCTGACATCCTTCACCTTGGCGGTTGCCGTCTGCTCGGCATGATTAAAAGTCACAAGCTCTTCCTTACGAAAACTGTTCTCCTGAATACTTCGGTAAAAAAGCTGAGTGACCATGGCCGATGTATCGATATGTGACCGCCAGGTATCCCTCACCTTGGAAATAAGATCAAAGGCACCTACCGTCCTGGCCGTGACGTTCACCCTATAACACGATCGGTTGTTGACAATTACCTTATGTTTGGCAATTTCGACTTTAGCTTCCGCCGCATTGATGAATCCATAATGTACTCTGTATTCAATTTTCTCGCCTGTCGTAAAGCTCTCGTTCGAAACCGTCCGGTATCTCTCCCGGACTGCCGGAAATACAATCAGGGCGACCAGCGCCATAAAAAACACCAAAGCTCGTTTTTCCATAGCTACTTCAATATTTCGACAAGCTCAATATGACTTCGACAAGCTCAATATGACATCTACAAGCTCAATACGACATCAACAAGCTCAATATGACACTTTCGACAAGCCTTTGAGCAGGAAACAGGACCCGGGCCTGACCACTTCCTTAATTTTATAAAGATGGATATTTTTGTTTCAGAAATTGAAAATATTCTTTAAAATCACTACCAAACTTTGTCTCAAATTCTTCTTTGAAAATATTCTGCCTTGACCTGTACGTCTGGTATCCTATAAAATAAGCATTGTTCAGCTCACGAAACCGTTTGAAAGGCTTAGATCTGTACCTGCCATTCATAAGTGTATCGGTATCGGCTACGATAGCGGCTATCAGTTCGGATTTTAAAACGTCTTTAGCTTTATCATCCTTTTTACTTCCCGGGAAAGTCTGATAAAGACTATCCAGACGTTTTGTCCCTCGCAGCATGTGCTCCGACCAGGCATCATTGTACTTCTTAGATAACAAATATCGTTCCAATTCCGGCGAACTATCCCCATACTTGTATCGCAGGAAACGAACCGCCCCATGATCGCCGACAAAACTGGCCAGGTTTTCATTCAGCTCCAGGTTATTCTTAACAAATAACGTACCGTGCGTAAGCTCATGGAGAATAAGAGAAGCGAGACTCCCTTCGGAACGTGACAACATACTGGACAAAATCGGATCACGCAAATACCCGAGCGTGGACCAGGCTGAGACCTCCGACCTCTCCACGTCCCAGCCTTGCTTTTTCAGACCGAGTATTTCCTGATTAGCTAATGTAGAATCGAAAAAACCTTTATACGAAAATGATCCCAGGATCGGAAAGTTCCATGTCCTTGCGCGTATTTTATATCGCTCGGAAGCCGTAACGACCCACAAAATAGGTCTGCCACCCTGGTCATAAAACGATGTATAGTTTTGGGAAGGATTCAGCCCGAGAGAGTCAATGCCAAATTTCTTGATCTCCGCAATCAGCCTTATCCTTGCCTTCAGTGAGTCCGGAAAGGCAGGATCGGACAGCACTTCGTCAACCTCCCTGACATTACGAAGTATATGGATCTGGCCAGCCGCCTGTGCCCAGCCGTAGCCGATCAAATCGCGATAGTAAAGACAAAGCAACGAAATAATAACAATGAACAGTAGAGCAGCTTTTTTTAACATACCCTTCTAAAGTCACACCTGCTTCCGCCAGATCAGAATTTTAACCCCAGGGTAACCTGCCACGAACTCAGCTTTTGCCTGACCGTAGTACTTTCTTGTCCTTGTTTTACCTGGAAGGCAGCGACTTCAGAAAATGACCCCTCCCG